>JAAFIT010000300.1 GCA_013298745.1 Sphingomonadales bacterium | reverse complement strand
CGCTCGATTTCGGCGGCCAGCATCTTTATGCGCGCGCCACGCATGACGTCGCGGCGAACTGGAAGCTGATCGTCGACGCCTTCAGCGAATCCTATCACGTCGTCCGGCTGCACGCCGCGACCATCGCGCCGTTTTTTCAGGACGGCGTCACCAATGGCGACTGGATCGGCCCGCACAGCCGCTCGCTGGTGGCACGGCTGACCGCGCTCGAAGCCGATCTCGATCTCGGCGACATGACCGAGCTGCGCCGGACAATGACCTTTGCCTATACGTTGATTCCGGCGACGATCATCATCGCGTCGCCCGATTACATCAACATCATGACGCTGATGCCGCGCGCCGTGAACCGCACCATCGTCGAGGATTTCATGCTGATCCCGACGCCGCCAGCCACCCCCAAGGCCGAAGCGCATTGGGCGAAGAGCTGGAAGCTGCTCGATCAGGGCGTGTTCGCCGCCGAGGATTTCCGCGCCGCCACGCTGGGTCAACAGGGGCTGGAATCGGGCGCCGTCGACCATGTGCTGCTCGGCGGGCTAGAGCAGGGGGTGAAGCGCTTTCACGACACCGTGGCGGCGTTGATCGCCTGATCGCTTCGGCCTGTCGCAAGCGGGTCATGTTCGTCGTGTAATCATGGCACCGAATCGCCCGAACCATGCCATTGGCCGAGCTTCCCCCAATCAGGAGCCTGCCCTTGCGCGTCGAGGTTCAATCCCGTCTTGCCTATGACTTTGCCGAACCGACGCAGACCATCGCCGTCATTCTTGCCGCCCATGCCGAAGGGCAACGGGTGGAGTCCGAATCGCTGCGCTTGCCCGATGGGGTGCGCATGGTCGAAGCCCCTGATCCGGTTTCCGGCGCGCGGCTGCTGCGCGGCGCGCTGCACGGGCGGGTAAGGCTCGAATATTCGGCGATCATCGATCTGGCACCGCGGCTCGATCTGCCGGCCGAAGTGCAAGTGGCGCCCTGGGACCAGCTCCCGGTCGAGGTTCTGACCTATCTGCTGCCCAGCCGCTATTGCCCGGTCGATCAGTTCCTGCGCTTTTCGCAGCGCCAGTTCGGCCATATCGCCCCCGGCGGCGCCCGGGCGCTGGCCATTCTCGATTGGCTGCACGACAATGTCGATTATGTGCACGGCGTCTCGACCGCGACCACGGGCGCCGCCGGCACCTTCATCGATCGCGCCGGCGTGTGCCGCGATTTCACCCATCTCGGCATCACCTTGTGCCGTGCCTGCGGCATCCCGGCGCGCGCCGTCGCCGCCTATGCCCTGGCGCTCGACCCGCCGGATTTCCATGCGGTGTTCGAGGTGTTTCTCGACAATGGCTGGTGGCTCGTCGATCCGACTCGGTTGGCGCCCATCACCGGCATGGTACGCATCGCCCATGGCCGCGATGCCGCCGATATTGCGTTTCTCACCACGGCCGGCCCGGTGACACAGGTCGAAATGTGCGTCAAAGTTCGGGCCGCACCCCTTGTCAAACCGTCTCACAATCCTAACACAGTAGAGCATGAGGTCCTGCTCTGCTAACAAGGGCCCCAGCGACGGAAGGACGACCATGGCCGACGAGACTGCAATCAAGCTTGAACCCCCGGTGGCGGTGTCCGTCATCACGCCCGCCAAGGCCGCCGGGCTGGTGCCGTTGAAGGACGATCAGAAGTCCGCGCTCGATGCCCGCGTCGATGCCTTCATCGATGAGCTCGTCGCCACCGATGCCGCCAGCCCCGAATTCGGCAAGAAGGTCGATGCCCTCGCCAATCTCGGCTCGAAGGAAATCGCCACCGCTGCCGGCCAGTCCAATCGCTTCCTCGAGCGCCCGACGCGGTCGATGAACAAGGACGATGGCATCGGCGCCGATCTGGTGAAGCTGCGCGGCATCGTCGAGGATCTCGATCCCGGCAAGCGCGGCGCCATGGTCAAAGGGCGCAAGCTGTTCGGCATCATCCCGGTCGGCGGCGGCAAGCTGCGCAGCTATTTCGACAGCTACCAGTCGGCGCAGGGCAATATCAGCGCCATCCTCAACAGCCTGAAGAACGGCAAGGACGAACTGCTGAAGGACAATATCGCCGTCGAGGACGAGCGCGCCAAGCTGTGGGACGCGATGGGCAAGCTCGAACAGATGGTCCACATGTCGAAGACCCTCGATGGCAAGCTCGAGGACAAGGCCAATGAACTCGACGTTTCCGATCCCGCCAAAGCCAAGGCGATCCGCGAGACGGCGCTGTTCTATGTCCGCCAGCGCACCACCGATCTGCTCACCCAGTTGGCCGTCTCGGTGCAGGGCTATCTGGCGCTCGATCTCGTCAAGAAGAACAATGTCGAGCTGATGAAGGGTGTCGATCGCGCTTCGACGACCACGGTCGCCGCGCTGCGCACCGCCGTGACCGTCGCCGAAGCGATGACCAACCAGAAGCTGGTACTGGCACAGATCACCGAATTGAACACCACCACCGCCGGCATCATCGATTCGACCGGCGAGTTGCTGCGCACCAGCACCGCCACGATCCATGAACAGGCGGCCGGCAGCACGATCCCCGTGGAAACGCTGCAACGCGCCTTCCAGAATGTCTATCAGACGATGGATGCCATCGACACCTACAAGCTCAAGGCGCTCGATGCGATGAAGACGACGGTCGATACGCTGTCGATCGAAGTCGAGAAAAGCCGTGGTTATGTGGCGCGGGCGCAGGGTCAGGCGACGGCGCAACTTGAAAATCGCGGACCATCGCCGTTGGAAGCGCTGAATTGAGCAAGGTTTTCCGCTGATGGCCGATCCCGGCACCACCATCGATCGCAATGAGGAGCGGCTGGCGCGGCTGGCGCGCGGCGAGGCGTTGCAGCGCGCCCGCTCGCGCCGGTTGCAGCGCGATGCCAAGCGCGCCGGTGGGCGCGTCGTGCGCGCTGCCAGCGTCGTCGGCGCCATCGCACTCGGGTTGCTGCTGTGGGGGCTGATCATCGGACCCATCGGCACGACAGTGCTGGTGCTGGCGGTGCTGCTCGGCCTGTTTGCAGCCGTGGCGGCAGCGGTTTGGGACGGGCCGGACACCACACCCGATCTCAGCGTCGATGCTCCGCCGGCGGTGCTGCCTGCCGCCACCGATGTCTGGCTCGATCGGCAGCGCCGCAATCTGCCGGCACTGGCGGCACCGCAGGTCGATGCGATTTCGGCGCGGCTGGCGACTTTGGAAACACAATTGGCGCAGGTTCCGGCCGGCGACCCGGTGGCACAGGATCTGTCGCGACTGCTCGGCAAGCACCTTCCCGAGCTCGTCGAACGCTATACCCGCATCCCCAGCGAGCAGCGCGCCCGCACCATCGAAGCCGATGGTCGCAGCCTTGATGCGACTCTGGTCGAGGGGCTCAAGGCCGTCGAGACCGAGCTCGCCCGCGCCTCCGAAAGCCTCGCGGCATCCGATCGCGATGCGGTGCGCATCCAGGGCAAGTTTCTCGAAGCGCGCTACAAGGACAGCGACAGCGCCGTCGGCTAGGGCGGCGTCACGCGGGCGGGAAGACCCGGCGCAGTACGCCATCGTAAATCGCCGTCAGCGCCGCGATATCGACCACGGCGACGCTCTCATCCGCCTTGTGCATCGTCGCGCCCGGCAGACCGAACTCCACGACAGGGCAGAGGCGGCGGATGAAGCGGGCATCCGAGGTGCCGCCGCTGGTCGACAATTCCGGTGTCCGCCCGGTGGCATTGCGCACGGCATCGACAACCAGCGCCGAAAAATCGCCAGGTTCGGTAAAGAACGCCTCGCCCGAAATCTTCACCAGCACATCGGCGCTCGGTGCGTGCCGGGCGACAACATCGCGAATCCAGCCTTCAAGATCGGCGCCGCGATGGGCATCGTTGAAACGAATGTTGAACCTTGCGCTGGCCTGTGCCGCGATCATGTTGGTGGCCGGATTGCCGGCGCCGCCGTTGACAGCAACATCGGTGACTTCAAGGTTGGACGGTTGAAACCAGTCATTGCCGGTGTCGAGTACGCGCGCCTTCAGTTCGCCAAGG
>JAAFIT010000030.1 GCA_013298745.1 Sphingomonadales bacterium | reverse complement strand
TGGCGTCACCGCGCGCCGTGACGCCATCGACGAGATCGCGCCCGGCGCGGAAGGCGATCACTGGCACGCCGCGGCGGGCGAAGGGATAATGGTCGGACCGGAAGAACCAGCCGGCCTCGGGGTTGGGCTCGGGATCGACTCGCAGACCAAGCTGCTTGGCAGCGACCCCGAGATAATAGTCCATCTGCGAGCGGCCACCGCCGATGAGTTCGAGGTTGGTCGCGGCCGGCAACACGACATGGGGATCGAGGTTGATCACCGCGACGGTGTCGGCCAGCGGCACCACCGGGTTGGCGGCATAATATTCGGCGCCGAGCAGGCCCTTTTCCTCTGCCGTCCAGGCGGCGAAGACGACGCTGCGCGCCGGCTTTGGCCCGGCGGTGAAGGCGCGGGCGACCTCGAGCAGTTCGGCGGTGCCGGTGGCATTGTCGATGGCGCCGTTGCGGATGGCGTCGCCGGTGGCATCGGGGCCATTGCGGCCATTGGCATCCCAGTGCGCGCCGTAAAGAATGGTTTCATTGGGGCGATACATCCCCTTGAGGCGACCGATGACATTGTGGCTGGTGAACGGTGTCGCCTTCAGCTCGCCGCTGGCGCTCAGCGTCGCGCCGGGCAGAACAAAGGCGCGAAAACCGGGGTCGCGGGCGCGCTGCTTGAGGCTGGCGAGATCGAGCTTTGCCGATTTGAGCAGAGCATCAGCGGCAGCGCCCGACAGCCAGCCCGACAGTTGCAGCGATGATGGCTTCAGCGGCGCCAACGTCATCGCCGGCAACGCGTCGCCGCTGCCGACCTGTGCCCAGGGGTAACTGGCGGCGGCGTCTTCATGGATGACGAGCACCCCGGCGGCACCGGCGCGCGCCGCGGCTTCGAATTTGGAGCCGACACGGCCGGCGATGACCATGCGGCGGCCTTCGAAACCCAGATCCGTGCCGGCTTCGAAATCGGGATCATTGGCAAGGACGATGGCGATCTTGCCGGCTATGTCGACGCCCGCAAAGCTGTCGTGGGGCTTGCCGCCGAAATTGCCGACGACGCCATAGCCTGCGAACACCAGCGGCAGATCGCTGACGCTGGTGACGCCGGGATTGCGAAGCGCCAGCGTCGCATCGCGGCCGAGCACCAGCGGCTGCGGCGTGCCGGCAAGCGTCAGCGTCATCGCCGCACCGGGCAGCCGGTCGAGCCGGACCAATGGCACCTCCTGCAGCCATGATCCGCCGGGGCCGCCGGGCTTCAACCCGGCCTTGGCCATCGCCGATTGCAGAAAGGCGATGGTCTTCGCCTCGCCATCCTCGCCAGGCCCACGACCGCCAAACGCGTCGGACGACAGGGTCTGCACATCGGCCTTGATGCGCTCAGCCGAAATCGGCGGCGGTGCGGCGGCGATGAGCGTGACGGCAGCGAGAGCGAGGGACAGGTGGCGCATGGCGTCTCTAGTGCCAGTTTTGCTGTGGCTGGCAAGCAATAGCCGGACAAACGGGGTTTGGGGCCAACGGCCCCAACTGCCGGAGGCACCTTCTCATCGGCGCCAACTCCGGCTAATGTTCTTGGCATGTTCCGCAGGAGAGACTTTTGACCGAAGTGCTGATTGCCGCTCTCGGGGGCCTTGTGATTGCGTTGGTGCTCGGCTGGGCGCTGTGGGCGCGGCCGCTGGCGACGACGCGAGGCGAGCGCGATGCGGCGCGCGCCGAGGCGGCCGAGCTGGCCGAAGAAGTCAGCCGGCAGCGCGAGGAACGTGGGCGACACGCCACGGAAGTAATGATGCTCAGCCAGCGCAACGCCGAACTGCGCGAGGCCGAGACCGAGCGCGAGGCGCTGACCGCCGAATTGCGCGCCTTGCAGGCGCAGCAGGCCGAGCGCGACCGGGCGCATGCCGCCGAAGTGGCGCGGACGGTGGAAACCTTCCAGGCACTTGCCAGCAAGGCGCTGGAAGGCGCGCAGGCCAAGTTGGCGGAAAGCGCCGAGCAATTGATGGTGCGGCAGCGCGAAGCGGCGGGTGCGGGCCTTGAGGCGAATCGCAATCAGCTCGCCGAACTGATCGCGCCGGTGAAGGAGACGCTGACCAAATATGAGACCCGGCTCGGCGAGGTCGAGGCGGCGCGCACCGAGGCCTATGGCAGCTTGAAGGAGCAGCTCGCCAGTGTCGTGCTGGGCCAGGAACGCGTGTCGGGGGCAGCGGCCAAACTGGAAACCGCGCTGCGCTCATCGGGCAAGGTCGCTGGCCGCTGGGGCGAGGAGCAGTGCCGCAACGTGCTCGAAGCGGCGGGGCTGGTGGAGGGCATCGATTTCGAGACGCAATGGTCGGTCGATGGCGAGGACGGCAAGCAGCGGCCGGATTTCAAGATCAACCTGCCCGGCGGCCGGGTGCTGGTCATCGACGTCAAATGCTCGATCGATGCCTATGTCTCGGCCGCTGAAGCCGATGATATCGCCACCCGGCAGACCTATCTGGCGGCGCACGCCCGCGCTGTTCGCACCCATGCCGATGGGTTGGCAAAGAAGGATTATACCAAGGCGGTCGGCAATGCTGTCGAGTTCGTCGTGCTGTTCGTCCCCGGCGAGAATTTCCTCGGCGCGGCGCTTGAACAGGACCGCACCTTGATGAACGACTTTTTCAAGCGACACGTTGTTCTCGCCGGCCCGGTCAATCTTGTCGCGGTGGCGCGGACCATCGGCGCGTTGCGCGATCAGGCGCGGCTGGCCAAGGATGCTGCCGACATCGCC
Source organism: Sphingomonadales bacterium (assembly GCA_013298745.1). Classification (GTDB taxonomy): domain Bacteria; phylum Pseudomonadota; class Alphaproteobacteria; order Sphingomonadales; family Sphingomonadaceae; genus Sandarakinorhabdus. Next base: position 9,036 of record JAAFIT010000030.1, on the reverse strand, counting down.
AAGCTGGGCCGCGAGCTTTATGATTCGATCCGTATCATGGGCGGCAACTTCGCCGCGGTGCAGAAGTCGCTCGAAACCACCGTCGGGCATTGGAACAAGCTGGTCAGCCAGGCCGATGCACGCGTGGTGTCGCGCGCCCGCAAGCTGAAGGACATGGGTGCCGCCACCGGGCTCGATGATCTCGTCGAATTGGCACCGGTGGTGCAGGTGCCGATGCTGCCGAGTGCGACGGAGCTGGCGGCAGTGCGTCTGGCCGGGCCGGAGAGCGACGCAGCGGATTGAGGCGCGCTCAGTCGAGCACGCCGAGAACGATCATCAGCAGCGCATAAAGGCTGAGGGTGATGATGGAGCCGAACGACAGTGCCAGCGTGCGCCAGGCGGCGCTGAAACGGCTCAAGGCGTAGGCGCCCTTCAACTGGGCGAACATATGGGCAAGTGGCGCGACCAGAATGAGCCCGAACCAGAAACCGCCGAAGTCTATCTGGGCGGCAATCGCGAGGCTGCCGATGACGAACAGCAGCGACATGAAGCTGAGCGAATAGAGCGCGAAGACGGCATGATCATACAGCCTAACATCGCGTTTCCAGGCGAACATCAGCCACAGCCATGGCAGTGACAGCGGCACCAGCAGGAAGCTGAGCTTATAGGCCTTGCTCTGGATCTTGTAGAACACCAGCCCCGGGTTGTTGAGGGCATTGCGGGCCTTCTGGTTGAGGGTCTGGTTGCCGAGATTGACGTTCCAATCATCGCCCTTTTTTTCGGCGCCCATTTCCGCGGCGATGGCACCGGGCAGATCGAGCGGGTTGCTGATTTCGCCTTCGGCGCGCGCCTTGACCGAGTCGCGGGCCGCCGCAACGCCGATGCGGGCGCCGCTGAGCCCGGGAAGCGCCATCGAATCGCCGCTGGCGGTGGCCGCCGCGATCTGGCGATCGAGATCGCGCAGTTCGGCTTCGATCTTGGGCAGTTCCTTGATGGCTTCGGCCTGGGTCAACTGCTTGCCGGTGTCGTCGGTGGCGCCGCCGCCCATGTTGGGGTCGATCTTCACGAACGAGAAGACGAAGAACATCAGGAAGACGACGAGCAGGAACAGCGATACCGGCGCGATGTAGCGGGCGCGCTTGCCCATGATGTAATCGCGGGTCAGCTTGCCGGGGCGGAACAGCAGCATCGGCAGCGTTTGCCAGGCCTTGCCATCGAAATGGGTGATGCCGTGCAGAAACTCCTCACCGACATGGAGGATGCTGCGGTGAACATGCGCCTTTTGTCCGCAGTTGCCGCAGAAATTGCCGGAAAGTGGCGTGTCGCAATTGGCGCAGCGGTGATCGGCGTGCGCGGTTTCGGCATGATTGATGGCGGCCGGCGCGTCGAGCGCTGTCGCCACCAGGCCGGCATCGGCCAACGCACCGAAGGCTTCGATACTGTCGCTCATTTGTGCTCCGCCTGTTGATCCGAAACTGCCGCGAATCATGTCGTGGAGCAAGCACGGCGATTGCGACCGGGCAGTGCGAAGGTTAGGGTGGTGGCAACAAGGAGAAGACGAATGGCAGGCGTGAACAAGGTGATTCTGGTCGGCAGACTCGGCAAGGATCCCGAATCGAAGAGTTTTGCCAATGGTGGCTCGGTGGTGAACTTCACCATGGCGACTTCCGAAACCTGGCGCGACAAGCAGAGCGGCGAGCGCAAGGAAAAGACCGAGTGGCACAACATCGTGATTCGCAACGAAAATATCGGCAAGGTTGCCACCCAGTATCTGCGCAAGGGCAGCGAGGTTTACATCGAAGGCACGCTTTCGACCCGCAAGTGGCAGGATCAGAGCGGTGCCGATCGCTACACCACCGAGATCGTGGTCGGGCCGTTCAAGGGCGAACTGGCGCTGATCGGCGGGCGCGATGGCGGCGGTGCCAGCGCCGGCGGCGGTGGTGATCGGGGCGGCTATGGCGGCGGCGATGATTATGGCGCGCCGGCGGGCGGCGGTTTTGCCGGCGGCAACAAGCGCCCGGCAGCATTTGACGATGATCTCAATGACGATGTGCCGTTCTGAGCAGTAAATGCATCGCAACAGCGTCAATCCGTGCCTTTTTTGCCACAGCCAGTGCTTGCAAGCCGCTGACGTTGCGACAAGACAATTGACGCGCCACGAAGTTTCCTCGATAGACGATTCTGTATTCGCAGGTTCGAAAAGGAGTTTGACATGGGTGCAATGACAAAGGCGTTGGTGGCATCGGTCCTGATGCTCCAGGCAGCAAGTGCTTCGGCGCAGTGCGCGACCTGCGACGCGGAAGCCGCCGCGCGCGCTGCTCGCAACAACCTTGCTGGCGGCATCGTCGTCGGCTCGATCGTGCTCGCCACGGCAATCGTCGCCATCACCGGTGGCAACGACGGTCTCGACACTGTTGTGGCTCCGCCGGTCGTGGTGCCGCCGATCGCCACCACGACGACGACTTCGACCACGACGTCGACGCGCACCCGCTAAGACTTCGTACGTCGCGAAAGACCCCGGCGCTCCGCGTCGGGGTTTTTTGTGTCTTGAATCCGGGCGATAACCCGGGCGACGCGACCTGCTGGCGGTGATCTGCCTCAGGATGCCTTGAGCATGATCGTGTTGGTCGGCGGCATCATCGGGATGACCTGCTGGCGCGTCTTCAACCAGTTGCCGTTCGCCGGATCGACCCAATAGCTGTTGAGCATGCGCACGCGGCGATCGGCGACCACCGCTTCGTCGATCCGCCGGGCCGGGACTTCGGTGCCCAGCACGTTGATCGTCGTCATCCCGGCGTCGGAGAATCGCGAAGCGAGCGTCGCCATGGCCTCCTCGCCGCGCAAGGCCACCCGCGTCTGACGGCTCAGCGACGTGCCGACAAGCTTGCGCACATCGCTCGACCAGCCATCGCTGAAGATCGTCTCGCGCAATTCGATCTCGGTGCCGATAGCGCTGATGATGAAGGGGCCAAAGGTGGTGATCGCCTGTTTGTCGGCGGTGTACCAGGTGCGATGTTCATCAGCACCGTCCTTGCCGAGCACGATCAGCGAGCGCGCCTGCCCATCGAACCAGAACAGCATCGATGGATAGGGCAGTGCATCGGCATAGGTGCGGATATCGGCATCGGCCTTTTGCGGCCGGTTGTTGGTGACCGTGCTCCAGAACGGCGAGGTTTTACGGGTGTCGGCGCTGCAGGCCGCAACGCCAAGACCAGCCGCCGAAACCAGCAGATGGCGGCGGCTCAGCGTTTCGACCATAAAATCCCCGGACGTTGGTAACTGAGGCGCACGGTAGCGCTGGCACTAGGCGGAAACTGGCTATATGAGACGCACAGCGCGTTGGGAAGCCGAATTGGAGTTTGCGTAACTGTGACGTCTGCCCTGGCGCCCGCCGGCCTTCGACGCCGGGCCCTTTCAGCCTTTGCCCGCCGCGGACTGTTGTTGTCGGGTGTTTCATCGCTCGCCGGCATCGCCGCCCCCGTGGCAGCGGCGCCCTTCGATCCCTATCCGGTGCCGGCGTTGACCAATGACTTCGGTGGGGTCGGCCTGCTGCAGACGCCGACAGCGCGCTTTTCGCGTGATGGCGAGCTGACGGTCGGGTTCAATCGGGTGCGGCCGTATGATCGCTATTTCGTCACGTTGCAGGCGATGCCATGGCTGGAAGGGACGCTGCGCTATACCTCCGTCAGCAACCGGCTGTATTCCGACGTTCCGGACTTCAGCGGCGACCAGACCTACAAGGATCGTGGTTTCGACATCAAGTTGAAGCTGTTCGATGAAGGCCGCATCCGGCCGGCAATTGCCATTGGGGCGCGGGACTTTATCGGCACCGGGCTGTTCAGTTCGGAATATATCGTCGCCAACAAGAATTTCGGGCCGCTCGATGCGTCCTTCGGCGTCGCCTGGGGCAATCTCGGCACGCGCGGGCATATCCGCAATCCGGTGGCGGTGGTGTTTCCCAGCTTTGAATATCGCGAGCCATTCACCGCGGGTGGCGGGACCTTCAACAATGTCTATTTCCGCGGGCCGCGCGTCGGCTTTTTCGGCGGCATTCAATATGTAACGCCGATCCGCGGGCTGACGCTCAAGGTCGAATATGATTCGAACAGCTATCAGCAGGAAGCGCTCGACAACGCCCAGCCGGTGAAGACGGCGATCAACGCCGGGCTGGATTATCGCATCCTGCCGTGGTTGCACGCGACGGCCAGCCTGCAACGCGGCAATCGTTTCGGCTTCACCATCACTGCCAACACCAATTTCCATCGCACCACGGTGCCGCCGAAGTTCGACCCACCCGGCGCGCCGGTCGCGCCCGAGCCTCAGCCGATTCCGGACAATGGCGGGCAGCCGCTGAACAGCAACAAGCTTGTTCCCGGGGTGATCGGCGCTGCCGCCCAGCCGCGTGGCGGTGTGCTGGCGATTTCGCCGACGGATACGCTGATCCCCGCCGAAGGGCCGCTCGACAAGCGCTTGATCAAGGCATTGGCGATCCAGGGAACAGCGCTATACTCGGCGAATTTCAAGGGTGATACTGCCGAATTGTTCGTCGGCCAGACGCGCTTCTACAATGCTGCCACCGGTGTTGGCCGCATTGCCCGCGCTGCCTTCTCGGTGCTCCCGCCCGAATATGAATATGTCAACATCGTGCTGGTTGAAAACGGTGTCGAGACGGTGGCCGTCAAGGTGCCGCGCGCCGGCCTGATCGAAGCCGTGCAGGATCGCCGCGGCCCGGCAGTCGACAAGCTGCTCAAGGATGTCGAGATTACCAATCCGCCGCTCAGCCTGGAAAAGGCCGAGGTCAAGGGGCTGGTCGATGCCGCCTATCCGGCTTTCCTTTATTCGGTGCGGCCGGGGCTGAAGACCACCATCGGTCGGCCCGAACAGTTCATTCTCTATCAGGCCTATATCGCGCTGAACGGCGGCATTTTGTTCGGACGCGGCTGGGATGCCAGCGGCCAGTTCACACTCAATGTCAGCAACAATTTCGACAAACTGCGCGTGGCGACCGATTCGCAATTGCCGCCGGTGCGGAGCAATATCGCCGAGTATCTGCGCCAGGGCACCACGGCGATCGCGTTCTTGCAAACGGATTACACATTCAACATCGCCCCATCGCTTTATGGCCATGTCTATGGCGGCTATCTCGAAGAAATGTTCGCCGGTTTCGGCGCCGAGATGCTGTATCGCCCGGCCTTGCAGAACTGGGCGATCGGCGCCGAGCTGAGCTATGTCGGCCAGCGCGATTTCAACCAGATGTTCAGCCTGCAGGACTACCGGGTGCTGACCGGCTATGTCACCGGCTATCTGTCATTCCCCAAGCCGCGGATCGACGCGTCGGTGCGCGTCGGCCGCTATCTGGCCAAGGACTTCGGGGTCACCTTCGATGTCTCGCGCACCTTTGAATCGGGGGTGCGCGTTGGCGCCTTTGCGACCTTCACCGATGTGTCGGCCGAAGAATTCGGCGAGGGTCGTTTCGACAAGGGGATCTACATGATCCTGCCGCTCAACCTCATCTACAACCGCAATACGCGTGCCGCGATCGGTGTCGCCTATCGCCCGCTGATCCGCGACGGTGGCCAGCAGTTGGTGATCCGTCAGCCGTTGATCGGCACAACCGATCCGACGCGCAGTTCCAAGCTCATCAACGGCTGGAACGGCATCACCGAATAACGGCATCCCGGGCTCGCCCGGGATGCCGTTATTCGTGGTCACATCAAAGCGGCGGGACGCGCAGCACCTGGCCAGGATAGATCTTGTCGGGATCCTTCAGCATCGGCTTGTTGGCTTCGAAGATCTTCATGTACTTGTTGGGGTCGCCATAAAGCCGCTTGGCGATGCCTGACAGGGTTTCGCCCTTTTCGACCGGGTAGAACACCACGGCTTCTTCATCGGCATCGGCATCGTCGGTGGGGGCAGCAGTCGGCGGCGGCGCCGGCAGCGACGACAGCGGCACGCGCATCTGGTTGTCGACCTTGGTGATGCCCTTGGTGTTGCCGACCGCCATGACGATCTTCGAGGCTTCGGCACGGTTGACGGCAAGGCCGGTCACGGTGGCGACGCCATCGGTGATGACGACATTGAAGTTCTGGACGTTGAGCCCGAGCTTGGCGATCTCGGCCTTGATGTCATCGGCATCGGGGGTGATGCCGAGCGTGTCCTTGAAGAAATCGATGATACCCATGCTGGTCCTTTCCGAAGGTCAGTTTTGCACTATCGCGGAGCAACATGGCCTATCGCAAGCCACCACATTGCCCAAAAGCCTATTATTCACCGGCGAGCGGATCGGGACCGAAGCGGTTGGGACCGATTGTGCCGCGCTGACAGTGCCAGACCAACAATATGACGGGGCCGATGAATGGGATCAAGATGATCAGGAACCACCATGCCGATCGATCAATGTCGTGCAGGCGCCGGAATGTAACGGCAATGCTGGGGACAAAAATGGCAAGCGTGAACAAGGTGCCCGGTCCAAAGTGCGCTTCAAGCGCTGCATCAAGGCCAACAACAGCGATTTCGGCCAGAACCAGCACCAGGCTAACCAGAAACACGAAAAGCTCAAACCACCAGAATTCCTTGCGCCGGGCGCGGCCTTCGAACGTGGCATATTTGCGCAGCGGCTCGATCATCCACTGCGTTGGCGTCTTGTCCATGATGGCCTTTCAGTTCGACGGCATCTGGCGACGGTAGCTTAACGCCTCGGCGATGTGAATGCGGCCGATGGTTTCGCACGCCGCCAGATCGGCGAGCGTGCGCGCGACGCGCAGCACTCGCGTATAGCCGCGCGCCGACAGCCGCAGCGATTCGGCGGCCTGGGCCAGCAATTTGCGCCCCGCCTCGTCGGGCGTCGCCGCCGCTTCGAGCAGCTTGCCATCGGCCTCGGCATTGGTGCGTGCCGCATGGCCGGTATAGCGCGCCGTCTGGATCGCCCGCGCCGCCGCCACGCGCGCGGCAACATCGGCGGACGATTCGGCTGGCGGCGGCAGTGTCAGATCGGCGGCACTGACGGCGGGCACCTCGACATGCAGGTCGATGCGATCGAGCAGCGGGCCGGACAGCCGCGCCTGATAATCGACGGCGCATTTGGGTGCGCGCGAACAGGCGCGCGACGCATCGCCGAGATAGCCGCAGCGGCAGGGGTTCATCGCGGCGATCAACTGCACCCGCGCCGGATAGCTGACATGCAAGGCGGCGCGCGCCACCATCACCGTCCCGGTTTCGAGTGGCTGGCGCAGCGAATCGAGTACGCCGCGTTGAAACTCCGGCAGCTCGTCGAGAAACAATATGCCGAGATGCGCGAGGCTCACTTCGCCGGGCCGGGCACGGGCGCCACCACCGACCAGCGCCGGCATCGAGGCGCTGTGATGGGGCGCGCGAAACGGCCGGGTGCGTACCAGCCGCCCGCCGTCCAATTCGCCGGCCATCGAGGCGACCATCGACACTTCGAGCGCTTCGGCCGGCGTCAGTTCGGGCAGGATGCCCGGCAGCGCCGCGGCGAGCAGTGATTTGCCCGATCCCGGCGGGCCGCTCATCAGCAGGTTGTGGCCGCCGGCGGCAGCAATCTCCACGGCGCGCTTGGCGGTTTCCTGGCCCTTGATCTCGGCAAAATCCGGGCCGCTGCGCGTCAGTTCGGCAAGGCTGCGCACCGGCGGTGACAGCAGTTGCGTGCCCTTCAGATGGTTGAGCAGCGCCAGCAGATCGGGTGCCGCTACCACGTCGACCTCGCCGGCCCAGGCTGCCTCGCCGCCCTGCGACGCCGGGCAGATCAGGCCGAGTTCATGCTCGGCGGCGTGCAGCGCCGCCAGCAGAACGCCCGGCACCGGCGCCAGCCGGCCATCCAGACTGAGCTCGCCGACCACCAGAAAGCCTTCAAGCGCATCGGTGGGGATAACGCCCATGGCGCCGAGCAGCCCGAGCGCAATCGGCAGGTCGTAATGGCTGCCTTCCTTGGGCAGATCGGCCGGCGACAGATTGACGACCACCCGGCGCGGCGGCAGTGCCAGCCCGATGGCGTGCAAGGCCGCCTGCACGCGCTCCCGGCTTTCCTTCACCGCCTTGTCGGGCAGACCGACGGTCAGAAATCCGGCCGCACCCGATGATATCTGCACCTGCACATCGACGCGCCGTGCGTCGAGGCCCAAAAACGCGACGGTGCCGACATGAGCGACCAAAGCACATCCTTCAAAAGCCGCGCCGTGGTGGCGAAGCTGCAACAGTAGAGAGCAAAAACACGCGCCTCAAGTGCGGGATTTGCTGCGGCATTGTTGCCGTCTTGTTGTTGCCATAACCGCGGCCTAGACGGTCGCCATCGTGCAACGGCCGGCCTTCCTTCAAACCCTCGTCCGCAGCCAGCCTTTTCGTGTCTTTCAACTTGCGCTCGGCGTGTTGTTGATGCTCGTCGCACCGATTGTCGGCATCCCCACGCCTGGCCCACTCGGCATCCTGATCTTCAGCTTCGGCTTTGCCCTGGTGCTGCGCAATTCGCGCTGGGCCCGCCGCCGCTATCTGCGCCACACAAGGCGCTATCCGCGCGTCCGCCGCGCCGTCGATTTCGGCCTGCGCCGCAAGCGCAAGCCCAAGCCCGCCGAACCGGTGATCGACGGCGATATTCATCCGACGGCCTGATCGGCCCGGCGACGTTAAGCCATGAAACGCGTGCCTCCGGCGCCCCGGATCAAGTCCGGGGTGACGGGGCCACAGGCCCCAGCCGCCGGAGGCGCCTTATGCTACGGTTTAGCGCAAGCCGCTGAGTGTCTGCCCCATCCGCGCCCCAGCGGCGACGATCCGTTGTTCGGCAATGCTGCGCAGCATGGTCATATAGGCCGGTGTCATCGCCGGTGCGTTGGCAGCGACGGCGCTGGCCTGGAGTGCCGGGCCGCGATAGGCGCGATCACGGGCGAGCGCTTCGCTTTCGCCGATCCAGGCCGTGAAGTCGCCGCCGGGCCGGAATGCTGTCTGCCGTGCCGACAGTGCAGTGTGCAGCCGTGTGACATCGCCCGCTTCATCGCCGCCGCCGGTGCCGGTTGGATCGAAGGCGCCATCCCAGAGTTCGTGCAGCTC
>JAAFIT010000003.1 GCA_013298745.1 Sphingomonadales bacterium | reverse complement strand
CCGGCTTTCTGGACGAGACCGCCGAGTTCGATCAGGTGGCGGGTTCGTGTCCGTCGTTGCACCACCCAGTCCCTTGTATCGCCGCGCCGTTGTCCGGCTTCAGCCCGCCGCGTTGCCGCCGCTGTTTTGGTTAGCGCCCGATCCGTTGCCGTCAGCAAGCCCCTGACCTTTGCGCCCGCGCCGTTGAAAGAAGGCCTGGCCCTTCGCGCGCCACGCCTCCCTGGCGTCGGCATCCTTGGCCGCGATCGCATCGAGTAGCGCGCCGGCAAGGGTTTCCACATCGAGGGCATCGGCGCCGGTAGCCGTCACCAGCTGCCCCAGCTGCTCGACCCTCTTGGCCTTCAGCGTGCGGGCCTTGTCGTTGAGCATCTTCAGCTCGGCATCGTAATCCCGGACCTTGCGCATTGCTGCGTCCCTTCGTGCTTTCACCCATGATCATTGTAGCGCCAGCGCGCTCCGCTGAAAAGACCGGCCATATCGAAAAGCGCCGAACCAGTCACGACGAGGAACGAAGTGTATCGGGAGTGCGCGCTTATACGTTGTGCCAACTGTGCTTGGAAAGCGAAGGTGAATTTGATAGAATAATGAGCGATGGCGATCTATCACTTCTCGGCCAAGGTCATGGGGCGTTCGAACGGTTCGAGCGCGGTGGCAAGTGCGGCCTATCGTTCAGGGTCCGAGCTGCACGACGACCGCCTCGACAAGGATCACGACTTCACCGGCAAGGACGATGTTGTCCATTCGGAAGTGATGCTGCCGGAGGGTGCTCCGGCTCGACTGGCGGACCGCGAAGTGCTGTGGAACGCGGTCGAGGCCGGTGAGAAGCGCAAGGACGCGCAGCTGGCGCGGGAGATCGAGTTTTCGATTCCCCGCGAAATGAACCAGCGCCAGGGCATCGAGCTGGCGCAGACGTTCGTCGCCCGGCAGTTCGTGGCGCGCGGCATGATTGCGGATCTTAATGTGCATTGGGACAAGGCCAGGGACGGCAGCCCCAAGCCGCACGCGCATGTGATGCTGACGATGCGCGAGGTCGGCCCGGGCGGGTTCGGCCAGAAGGTGCGGGCGTGGAACAGCGCCGAACTGCTGAAGGGTTGGCGAGAGGCATGGGCGGCGCATGTGAACGAACGCATGGCCGAACTGGGGCTTGAGGCGCGGATCGACCATCGCAGCCTTGCCGACCAGGGCGTGGCGCTGGAGCCGCAGCACAAGATCGGGCCAGCGGCGGCGCGGCGGCCGGGGCAGGGGCTGGAGGCCGAGCGCATCGAGGACCATTCCCGCATTGCGCGGGAGAATGGCGACAAGATCATTGCCGACCCCTCATTGGGGTTGGCGGCGATTACCCGGCAGCAGGCAACGTTCACGCTTCGCGAGCTGGCGGCGTTCGCGTTCCGGCATAGCGACGGCAAGGAGCAGTTCGACCGGGTGATGGCGGCGGTTCGCACCAGCCCCGAAATGATATCGCTGGGCAAGGACGAGCGCGACCAGGAGCGCTTTACGTCACGCGAGATGATCGAGGTCGAGAGCCGGCTTGAGCGCAGCGCCGGCGAGCTGGCACGCACTGAGCGGCATGGCGTCGGCGCCGAGTACGGCGCGGCGGCGATCGGCGCGGCCAGGACACGCGGGCTTGTGCTGTCAGGTGAGCAGCAGGATGCGTTCGAGCGGGTCACCGGCGCCGGCGACCTCTCATCGGTCATCGGCTACGCCGGCAGCGGCAAATCAGCGATGCTTGGCGTGGCGCGCGAGGCGTGGATGGCCGCCGGCTACCGGGTTCGCGGCGCGGCGCTATCCGGCATCGCCGCGGAAAATCTCGAAGCCGCATCGGGCATTGCGTCGAGGACGCTGGCGAGCTTCGAGCATCAATGGGGGCAGGGGCGCGAGCTGCTGGGCAAGGGCGACGTGCTGGTGATCGACGAGGCTGGCATGATCGGCACGCGGCAGATGGAGCAGGTGCTGTCGACTGCGCGTGCGGCCGGCGCCAAGGTGGTGCTGGTCGGCGATCCCGAGCAGCTGCAGGCGATCGAGGCCGGCGCAGCCTTTCGGGCGATCAGCGAATGGCACGGCGCTGTCGAAATCACCGAAATCCGCCGGCAGCGCGAGGACTGGCAGCGCGGGGCGACCCGGGCGCTGGCGACAGGACGCACAGGCGAGGCGCTGGCGGCCTATGAGGACCGCGACATGGTGCACGCGGCCGAGACCCGCGACGCGGCCCGCGGCGCGCTCGTGGAGGGCTGGGAGCGGCAGCGCCAGGCATCGCCCGACAAGACCCGGATCATCCTCACCCATACCAACGCCGAGGTCCGCGACCTGAACGAGCAGGTGCGGGGCCGGCTGCGCGCCGAGGGCAAGCTGGGCGAGGATGTCGGCGTCAAGACCGAGCGCGGTGTGCGGCAGTTCGCCAGCGGCGACCGGTTGATGTTCTTGCGCAACGAGCGCGATCTTGGTGTGAAGAACGGGACGCTGGGCACGATCGAGCAGGCGCGGCCAGACCATCTTGTGGTGAAGCTCGATGGCGGCCAGCGGGTGGCGTTTGATACCGCCGCCTATGCCCATGTCGATCATGGCTATGCGGCCACTATCCACAAGGCGCAGGGGGTGACGGTCGACGCAGCGCATGTGCTGGCGACCCCGGGCATGGACCGGCACGCCGCCTATGTGGCGCTGTCGCGCCACCGGGACGGTGTGCAGCTGCATTATGGCCGCGACGACTTCGCCGACCGCGATCGGCTCGTTCGCACCCTGTCACGCGACCGGGCCAAGGACATGGCCGGCGATTATCCGGCGGCGCAAAGCATACAAGACCAGGCGCGAATGTTCGCCGAGCGCCGCGAGATCCATTGGCCCGAGCGCGTGGTCGAGGCGGTGCGCGAGGCCGTGGCAACGGTGCAGGCGGCTGTGCAGACCAAGGCCAAGGGTATGTTCGGCGGGTTCAAGCCCAAGCTCGAGGCACCGGAGAGCGCGCCCAGCGCCAAACCCAAAGGCCGGTTCGCTGACTTCAGGCCCAAGATGCCCGAGCTCGAGGCGCCGGCAGCCGGCGAATATGCCGCGTCGTTCAATGCGCCCGACCAGCGGGAAGCGATCGGGGCGTTGGCGCGCGCCGTCGCCGATATGGAGCGGATGACCGACAAGGGCCTGCCGGTGCTCCCGCATCAGACGCAGGCGTTCGAGAAAGCCGGCGAGGTTGTCGACAACATCCGTCCGGGCTCGGCGCGTCAGCTGGCGGCGGTGTTCAAACGCGACCCCGAGATCCGCGGCGAGGCCGCGGCAGGGCGGTTCGATAATCTGCGCAAGGGCATCAATCAGCAGCGCGCGATCGAGCAGGGGCAGGCGATGCTTCCCGAACGGGACCGGGATTGGGGGCGATAGGGCGAACGAAAGGAGCCAGTGTGGTGGACCAGGGTAACAACGGCCGTGAAAGCGACGAGGAAAAGGACGCCGCCGAAAAGGTGTTCGAGGCCATGTGGACCGATGTGCGCCAGCTGCGCCGTGTGGTCGAGGACATGGCCGCCTCCCAGGCCAAGGCGCCGCGCTCGGTCGATTATTCGCCGACGCTGGGCAAAATCATGGACGACATGGCGGCGATCGCCGCCAGTCCCCTGATGCGGGTGAGCTACAACGATGTGGCCCAGCAGGTTGCGGCCGCCGGTGAAAAGGTCAAACGGGACGGCTCGGCCTCGATCGATGCGGGCATGCGAGCGCTGGACAAGGCGGCAGCGGATCTGCGCGACATCACGGCGGTGGCGCGGACAGCGCGGGTTCAGAACTGGTGGGTCGGTGGCGCAACGTTGGCGGGAGCAGTGTTATGGGGAGTGTTTGGCGGGGCCGTGCTGCGCGCCACGCCCGATAGCTGGGAGTGGCCGGAAAAGGCCGCCGCGCGGACATTGGACATGACCGCCGGGGAAGCTGGGCTGCACCTTACCGAGACGGTCTTTCCGGGATCATGGGCGGGGATGAGCGCCGGTCGGCAGATCGTGCAGGCGAACCAGCAAGCCATCACGGTGTGTCAGAAGGCCGCCGAAAAGGCAGGCAAGGCCGTCGCTTGCACGTTGAAGGTGCCGGCGGCGGAAAATGCGGCTGACACTTCCTAGAAGCGAAGGAGTGTTCTATGCATATCACATAAAGATTCAATTATGTTTATAAATAACTTGACAAGCGGAGATGGGTCGGCGTGGATTTCCCAATCCATCTTTGCATTAATAAGTAAATGTTTGTTACACTCAAAGAACGGCGCTAATGGGAATACTGGCACATTAACCCCAAGCTCAGTTTTTAGCACGCACTGAAATAAGGCTCTCGCTAGTCTGCCATTTCCGTCTTGGAAACAGTGACAGACTAAAATTTTCATATACACCTCAATAGCTCTTAATAGGGCATTATCTCTATTTGCAGGAACTATTATACTGCTAAGTAGATTTTTTAAAACAGGAAGGCCGTCTTCTGGATTCATATACTGCGTATATTTACCATCCTCGAATGGAAAAGACGTGGCAGGAGAATTCCGCAAGTGAGAATCTCCACCCATTAGTTTTACTGAGTGTTGTACATCATCAATTATTGGCGCCTTAACATTCATAATTTGAAACAGATTTATTACGCCATATTCAATCGGCGGCCTTAACATCAATTCGGGCCGGATTATCGACAGGTAGTCAGAAGATATCATCACTGTACGGCAAATCACGCCTTCAGACACATCGGGCAATTGGCAGCCATATAGATATCTCTCAAGGCCGATTGGCCAACCGAGAGGGAAGAGAGGCATTAAATTAGATATACTGGAAGAAACTTTTTCCGCTTCTTTGTATAAAGATTTATCAATCTGCCAAATAGCGTCAATATCAGTATCTCCAATATAGATACTATTCATGATACTTCGATCAGATTTTGGCTAAATTGCTAATTAGTTCACAGCTTGCATCGCTCAACCAAAATACAGTTAGCCTCCGGCTGGCTTTGCTATTTTGGTATTAAGGCGCCATATGCTAGGATCGATAAATGTTCCTTGCCACAATCCAATACCCTTACTTTTGGCTTCGGACATATGATGACGGTAATCATTGAGAACAGGATTATAATCCAGATTTTTATTCGAGACCATAGCATAACCACTCTCGATCATCGTAATGGCTATATCTTTACCGTCTACAAAACAACGACCATCAGTTATAGGCTCCTCCTTGCTTAACTGACAGGTCACCGTTTTAGCGCCTATAATTCGAATTAGCGATTCAGCTGCCAATCTCCCGCACGGATAGGGCTTTCCGTCATCTAGCTTGCAGTATTGACGTACGTCTGGACTGTCGACTCCATACAAGGATATACGTTTTCCTCCTAGTTCTATAGTTGTACCGCTTATAGCCCGCGCACTTCCAGTTAAGGATATTGCTGCAAAACTGTTCGCCGATGATAACATGGCTATTATTAAAACGTATAACATTGCTGGATATCCAATCAAAATAAATTAAAAACTATCCAGAACAATCATGTCCTGTTGTAAAAACGTTCGACTGTTGATCTGAGGCAAGATAGTTAGCGGCGGCTAATATTCCTTTATTAACGTGTACTGCATCCTGGGGATCGTCAACCCAGCCACCAGCCTGCATAATTCCTGCAACTACATTAGTTTCCTCTGGGGAAAGGCCGGCAACAGTAGTAATGAAGCCATAAAAGTAATTACCAAAAGCTTCGAATACGTCTCCAGTTAAAGTTCGACCAGCGGCTTCACTATAATAAGTAAAATTGCCGCCGTCCATTGTTCCAGGCGGACCCCGTTCTGTTCCCCAATCCTTGAAATCAACAAAGTATGGATTATTTCTATCTGTGTACATGCTGTACAATTCCGCATATACTGCGACCGTGTTGCCAATATTATTGTCACGAATAGAAACTATGTGGGCGACAGCCCTATTTAGGAAGTCATTCGTCACACCCTCAGGAACAACATATCTTGCACCGTCTGGCGCACTTGTCCCATCTAACAGGACCATAGGTTGAGTGTTATAGCAATCGGGGGGTGGGGGCTCATCCGTGGGCGGCGGATCGTAGTTGTCGCCGCCGCCGTTGCCAGGGTCATAGCTTGTTTCATAACCGGGCCCCCAACCGCCGCCGCCGCCGCCGCCATACCCGATGCCGCCACCACCTCCGCCGCCATGAGGAGGGAATGGAATGTGTACCTGTAATACTCCGCCAGCAATATGTTCAATTTCACTAACAGTAAGCTCTCGAAACAATTCCATCATACCATTTTTCCATTCCTTGCTAATGCAATTACAAACAAAAACATAACAGCAATTCTGTGAAACGATAACAAAAAAGCATTCTATGAACCAGAAATCTATATGATACAGTAAAAAGTATAAAAAATCCTTAAAACTGATAGATCTAAAAAGGGTTATTGCCCCTTCTCGACTCCCTCATTACACCATCCTCGACTAATACAAAACGATTATTTATAGCCGTAAAGGTCCGGTGGGTATTTATAATCTTCGTCGCAGCTATCCCTGTTAGTGCCTCGTCTATGCGCGCATGGTTGCTTGGGTCAAGCGACGCAGTGACCTCGTCTGCAAAAAAATATCTGGGTTCCTGGTAAAGCGCCCGAGCGATCAGCACCCGCTGCCGCTGCCCGCCCGAAAGGCTGGATCCCATGTCGCCGACGAGGCTCTCGTAGCCCATCGGCATGCGAGCAATCTCCTCGTCGATCGCGGCTTCCGCTGCCACGGCGCGAACGCGATCCATGTCGATTTCTGGGTCGAACAGCGCGATGTTCTCGGCGATCGAGCCGGCGTAGAGTAGGTCATCCTGCATCACCGCGCCGATCTGGTGGCGATAGGCGGCCTTGCCATAGGTGGTCAGCGGGATGCCATCGACCAGCACTTCGCCTGCCGTCGGGTCAAGCAGCCCGAGCATGATCTTCATCAGCGTCGTCTTGCCGCCCCCTGATGGCCCGACGATCACCAGCGTTTCTCCGGGTTCGACGACAAGATTGATACCCCTCAACACCTCAGGCTCCCCGGCACCATAGCGGAACCGCACACCACGCAGCTCGATGCGCCCGGTAAGCGCCGGGCGTTCGACGCCGGTGCCAACGGCACCGGCCTCGGCAGGCGCCAGTGCGATATCTGCAAGGCGCGCCAGGTGGACGTCGTTCAGCCGCCAGTCGAGCACCGACTGGATCAGCCGGGTGCCGGCGCCGATGAACTGCTGCTTGTAGGCCTGGAACGCGAACACCATGCCGACGGTCATCTCGGCGTTCATCGCCATGCCTATGGCAAGATAGACGAACAGGACGTTCTCGAGGCCAAGGATGGCCGTCTGCGCTGCGTCGAACCCGGCGCTGACCCGGCCGATCTTGATCTGGGCGTTGACGGCTTCGGCCTTGCGGTTCTGCCAGAGCCGCTGGCGGTTGGCTTCCTGCCCGAACGTCTTGACGCCCAATATGCCGCGTACGCTTTCGATCAGCGTCGATTGCTCGGCGGCGTTGGCCGAGATGACATTGACGTTGAGCGTCTTCAGGGTCTGCAGGAACGCCAGCCTGAGACCGAGGTAGAGCAGCAGCGCCACGACGGCGATGGCGGCGAGCATGGGGCTGTACAGCAGCATCAGGCCCAGCGTCATGATCGCCATGACCCCGTCGAGCACCGCTGCCATCAGCCCCTGGGTCAGCATGGTGACGATCGGCTGTGTCGAGCCGAACCGGCTGATGACATCGCCGACATGGCGGCGCTCGAACCATGGCAGCGGCAATCGCATCATGTGGCGGAACAGGTTGACGACGACCTGGTAGCCGAGCGCCGTGCCGAGCCCGAGCAGCACCCAAGCCCGCAGCCAGCTGGTGACCATCTGGACGATGACAAGGGCTGCAAAGCCGAACGCCAGAACAACGATCAAGTCCGCATCGAACGCCGGCAGCACGGTGTCGATCGCTGTCTGCATGTAGAACGGCATCGCCAGCGAGACGAGCTGCAGCACCACCGACAGCAGCGCCACCTGCGCCAGTGTGCGCTTCAATCCGGTGGCGCGCGTCCACAGCTGCGACAGTTGCAGCTTGGCGACCTCGTTCCTGCGCTGGAACCGCTCCGACGGGGTCAACTCGAGGACAACGCCGGTAAAGTGCGTCGACATCTCGGCTGAGGTCAGATCGAGCTCGCCGTGCGCCGGGTCGTGGATGCGATAGCTGAGCCGGCCCAGCTTGCGCGAGATGCCGACCAGGACGACGAAATGCGACATGTCCCAGTGCAGGACCACCGGCAACGCCAGGTCACCAAGGTCCTGCGGTTCGGCACGCAACGCCCGGGCGTTGAACCCAAGGTCATCGGCGATCTTCATCAGCACCTTGAGAGTCGCGCCCTTCAGCGAGATCGTGAAGCGCCGGCGCAGCGTGGCAAGATCGACCTTGTGACCGTGATAGCCCGCGACCATGGCGATGCAGGCAAGGCCGCACTCCGCGGCCTCGGCCTGGCGCAGCACAGGTGTGCGGCGCAGGCCTTGCAGATCGAGAAGCGCCAGCGCGCTCAACTGCGGTTCCTCACCGCTCGCAGCGGTGCCAGCAGCCAGTCGAGGAATGAGCGCCGTTCAAGGACGATGTTCGCCGTCAGCGTCATGCCCGGCTGCAACGGCGCCTCTGCGCCATATGCTTTTACCCGCTGTGCATCGAGCGCGACCTTGACCCGGTAAACCGGCTCCTTGAGCTGAAGTGCCGCGTCGACCTCGTCTGGCGCAATCACCGCGCGGCTGATTGACTCGATTCGCCCGCCAAAGCTCCCGAACCGCTGATAGGGGAACGCGTCGTACAGAAGCCGTACGGCTTGGCCTGGCGCCACAAATCCCATCGACCGCGAGGGCGCGTAAAGATCGGCTCGCATGACGGCGTTCTCGGGAACGATGGTCATCAGCGGCACCCGGCCATCGACGAACCGGCCTAGCGCCGTCTGCAGGGACGTCACCCTTCCAGCCACCGGCGCTACGACCGTGTAGCCCTGCTCGGCCGCCTGCTGCGCCCGGCCTTGCGCCAGTTGCTCCATGGCGGCTTGAAGTTGCGAGGTGTTAGCAGCGCTATCGATCGGCAGCCGGCGAAGTTCCGCAGTGGCCGTGGCGATGTTGGCGGTCGCTGCATCGCGCTGTTGCAGCAGGGACCGACGACCTTGCTCGGCCTGCAACCAGGCCTGCCGCCGGCGCTCGTGTTCGGTACGAGACACAAAGCCGTTGGCGACAACTGCTGCGATTTGCTCAAAGCTGCTACGCGTGGACGTGATCAACCCCGCCTGAAGCGCAAGCTGAGCTTCGATCTCGCTCCGCTGAGCTTTGGCCCCGGCGATCACAGCGCCGAGCCTCGCGCGCTCGGCAGCGTTCCGTGCTGGCTCGAGCTCCAGACGCTGTTGTGCAAGTCGGCGCTGGGCGTCGATGGCAGCGAGGCTTGCCGTCGCCGTCATGCCGCCGGACTGGGCCTGCTGCTCGGTCCGAACCGTCAGCAACGGGTCTCCCGCCGCCACGACATCGCCCTCGGAAACGGCCAGATCTGTGACAAGCCCGGGTCTTGGCGCTACAACCTTGGCCAGAGGCTGGATGGACGAAACGACGCCTGCGACGGCCTCGGTCCGAGCGTAGCTGGCAAGGCTCGCCCATGCCAATGCGCCCCCGGCCACGACAACGATGAAGGCTGTCGTCACATGAGTTGAAACCGAAGATCCGAGCAGCACGTCCCCGTGCAGCCTGGTGGCGCGAGCTTCCACAACTTCTGATCGGAACAAGGGTAAAGACACCTGAGGATGCACTCCGGCTGATCTTGACCCAAAGCCGGTCTCTCACACTGAAGCTGTGTGTGCAATTATGATTTATAAAAACAATGAAACTAAGCCAGATCCGGTGCTGTCATGCCTTGCCCGCGCGGACGCCTTTGCTCGGCTGCCGTACTTCCGCTGCAAAGGCCGGTCCTAGATGGAGACGACACCCGCCCGATAATCACCAGCAATCGCGCCGAAGCGGCGCGCGGGAAAAAAGCTTGCCTGTGGTCCGGTCTGTTGTGAAGTAGTGGCCCACATCCTGACACGCCAGCACGGGCCGCCGGCACTGCTTATCAATCTCACGCCGATGCATGGCAGCGGCGGCATGGACCGAATGCCGATTGTGTCTGAACGCGCACTGGTTCCCGTCGCTCGCGGGCGCTCGGGTAAACGAAGCCATGCGGCCGCCACGGCTCCCCAAGCCGCTCAACGAAGGCCTCGCCAAGCGCAATGCGCTGAAGCCGCGGAGGGAGCAAACAAAGTGGACGAGCGGTGCGACGCACCGTCAGAACGAAAGCGGGGGAGGATGAAAGGTTAAGGGACCTTAGCGTCCTGACGCCCCCGCCATCAGCAATCGGGCAGATCGTCGAGGTTGTTCCTGGTCGAGCCGTCTCGGCGGGTACGAAGATACTTGCCCGTCGTGCCGTTGACGACCGTGATTGGTGTTTCCTGGCCATCGGACCACGAGACATAATACTGGTGGTCGCCGCTCTCGATATCACGGATCGCGTCCGCCTTGAGGCGGGGGGACCAGCTCTGTCCGGCATTGCACAGCTTGGTGATGTCGCCATCCTTGTCCTTGCCCGATTTGTTCACATAGCGTTTGGCCATGATTGTCCTTTCTTTCAGGTTGATGCGTCGGTGCGACGGGCCATGCCACGAGGCACGGCCCGTCCGGTCAGCCCCGCGGTGGGAACGGGTCCCCGCCGTAGCTGTCGCGATCCCTGATCTGGCCGTTGCGGCCGTGGATCAGAAGCTCGCTGTGCTGGCTTTGCGCGATGCCACGCGCAGCATCGATCGCGTCGCGCTGGGTGTCATGGACCGAAGTCGCGCGGCTGTTGCCGGCACCACGGACAGCCCAGCCATCGGCGTGCGGAACAACATGCTGGTTCTTCTTGGACATAAATCATACCTCCTTTCTCGCGTTCGGTGGGTAAGACGGCTTGCGACCCCGCTCCCGATGGTCTTCATTGACTATCAATGGGGTAGGCTGAAACTGCAGGGGCGCTCGGACATTCGAAACAAAATTTTTGCGGCATGTCCGAGCCGATCTGAAATTCAGCCTACCCCCCTAGAAAGCTGGCGGAGCTAAGTGAGCGAACCGACACTCGATCTTGCGGAAGCACGGCAGGCGATCGAGCGCCTGACCTCGGCTGACCTTCTGAGACTGAGGAAGGCAGGGCGCCAGTACGCGTTCGCTGCCGGGTGTGATGTTGACGATTTACTCAACGAAGCGGTGTGTCAGACGATCGCGGGTGTGCGGAATTGCCCGCGTGAGATGGCAATGCTGCCGTTTCTGATCGGCGTCATGCGCAGCCGTGCTTCCGCCAGGCAACAGAAGGTAGAGGCGGAACTGGTATCAGCGGATGCAACCGATGCCGAGGGACGGCTGTTGCATGAGCCTGTGGAATCGAAACCGAACGTCGAGGAACTGGCGCTTGTGCGGGAGGATGTATCGGCTCGGCGAAATGCGCTGGAAGCTTTGTTTTCCGATGACGACGAAGCGACTCTGTTCCTGTGGGCGTACCTAGATGACCTGTCGAAGGATGAGATCATGACTACAATCGGCGTCGATGTGAAGGCATATGCCACTATCCGACGCCGTGTCCGCCGCACGATCGATGCGGCGTTTCCCAATGGATGGACATCGTGAGCGGGTCAGATCGCCCTTCTCCCCCAATCAATCGATTGGCGGACGAATTGGTAGCCGACATCCTGAGTATGTCGGACGCCGAGTTGTTGGCAGAGGTCGAGGCCGACGGGCTGAACGCCGAAGATGAGGCAGGCCGAGTGCGCGCTATAATCTCTTCGGCGATCGGCCAAGCGGCGAAAGCGCGGCTGCAAGCTGCACGGGCGGAGATCGATCGCACCGCGGGATCGACGTGGGGACAGGTTCACCGGCTTCCCCTCAAGGATCGAGCGGCTGTTCTTGCCCGGTTTGCCAATGACGATACCAAGCTGAAAAGCCGTCTGACGATGGCTGCTCGAAATGGCGAAGGTATCACGGAAAACGAGATGGACGACATTCTGGCGAACTTGAGAGAGCTCGGTGCCATAGACGAAGATGGTAACCCGATTTGAGAGCGCTTAGCCAAGCCGAAAGGCTCTTGCAGTCCTTCGATATAACCAGCCCTGATGAAATCGACCTCGAGGCGATTGCTTGGGAAATGGGCGTCAAGGTGCGAAACGGGACCTTGGAAAGCTGCGAAGCCAGAATCATTGGATTCCGCGATCGGGCGATCATCACCGTCAGAGGTGATGGCGATCCCCGGCGGCGTCGCTTCTCGATCGCGCACGAACTAGGACATTGGCAACATCATAGAGGTAAATCGTCGATCTGCCGTGCCAGCGAGATTGGCAGTCCGGGTCAGAGCGGCAACACCATCGAGCGTCAAGCCGACAACTACGCCGCGGACCTCCTTATGCCGGCCTATCTGTTTCGGCCACTTGCCGCTGCCCACCGTCGTCCCTCGTTTGAGGCCATAGACGCTCTGGCAGGAGCATTTTCGACAAGCCGGTTGGCGACGGTACTCCGGTTCATCGACCTCAGCCCCTGGCCTTGTCTTATCATATGTCATGGCCCGAATGGCCGGCGGTGGTTTCGGCGAAACGCCGGCATCCCTGATCATTGGTTTCCGCGCGACGATCTGGACCCGGAATCTGGGGCGATGGACGTACTGTATGGAAAGATTGATCGAGCGCGGCCGACCATCATCGGGGCAGACGCTTGGTTTGATCGCTGGAATGCAGACCGTTTTGAGCTGACGGAGGAGTGCATCAAAGGTTTTGGAAACGACGTGCTGGCGCTTTTGACGCTGACGGATCAGCAGATGCTTGAGTAGCAGTGTTTATGCCACCGGACGTGGCGACAAAAAGGTCTACCTTTCTCCCCTGCCTAAGCAGATATGTTCTATAGATGTTCCATTCATTGCGGATGCGTGATAGGGTCATCGCATGGCTAGATGTACTGCACCCCGAGAGGGCCATCGTTCCGCAAGTGCCGCAGCGAACTGCCCAGCCTGTCGAGGCTCGCGTCGCTATGGCTATGGGGGGTATGGTGGCTACGGGTCGTACTCGGCTCCACCGTATTCCCCGCCTTCCTTGGGCGGCGGAGCAGGCCGGAGCAGCAGCGGCAACTCCGGCAGCGCAAAGCCCCGCTGGTCAAGCCCAGGCTCAACAGTGCTTTATACGCCCGAGCAGGTGCGGGCTCTTACCCCTGTCAGGACGAATGTCGAAAGTCGGGCGACAGTGCCCGACTTGCGTCACGTCTTTCTCTGCCACGCTTGGGACGATCGAAAAGGACCCGCAAAGGAGCTGCATGATCTGCTTGAGGCGCGCGGGGTCTCGGTTTGGTTTAGTGAGAAGGACGTCGCTCTCGGTACGTCATTGTTGCGGGAAATTGACAAAGGCCTGGCAAAATCACGGGTCGGGATCGTGTTTGTAACACCTTCTCTGCTGCGCCGCGTTCAGGGCGAAGGCATTGCCGATAAGGAGCTTTCAGCGCTTCTCGCGCGTGATTTACTTATTCCTATCGTGCACGATACGACCTACGAAGCACTCCGCGAGGTGAGCCCTTTGCTCGGCTCACGAAGCGGTCTGAGCACTGCCGAGGATTCGATGGCCGACATTGCAGCGAAGCTTGCAGAATTGGTGACCGTGTAGCTGATGGGAGACTTGCTGCGCATTGAGAACCTGCAAGTTTTCCTGTTTTTTGTAGCGCCGGGCATCATTGCGCTTTTTGTTCGAGCGCAATTCATGTCTGGCAAGATGCCGCCGATCACGGAAGGCGTGATCGCTTACGTAATGGTTGCCGTCGCTTACCATGCCCTCGTCTACCCGATTTCTCGGTATCTAATTGCTTCTACCGATGTGGGCTGGTCCACTTTGGGTTGGTTTGTCCTGATACTTGTCGGTCCTGCCCTGCTAGGATTGTTGTTAGGCCTAAACATACGACAGGGGTGGATGCGACGGCTCCTTGCCCATGTAGGGGTTAGTACGGTTCATCCTGTTGATTGCGCTTGGGATTGGCGATTTGCCGGCTGCCAACCAAGTTGGGTTATGGTCGTTTTGAAAGACGAAACGAAATGGGCCGGGCTACTTGGCCCGGGATCATTCATGTCGTCCCGTTCCGAAGAGCGAGATATTTTTATTGAGCAGGTTTACGACGTGTCGGAAACTTTGGTTTGGACCCCAAAGGGAAGCGGCGTCTGGATTGCCCATGGCGAAATACAATCGATCGAATTTTGGCCGCTAAAGCAGGAGAGTTAATATGCCAGAGAATGATACCCCGCCCCCCTCCGATCCTCGGACGGGAAATTATGGACACCAACCTCAAGAAAACCACGGGCATCAGCCTGTGGCTCCATCCCCTGGGTTGGGCAACGTTCAAGGAGGTCACCAACCGTCTACCGGACAGGGCGGAAGCGGCCCAGGAACGCCGCCAAATCAGGGAAGCGGTGGGAAGAAGTAGGTTTACCTCAGATCTAGCATGTATCGCTTCGTCAAATGACCGTTTGCAAGAGTGATACACAGCGGGCTAGGCTAGGCCATGCCCCCTGCCCTGCCCCGCTTTGTCAGCTATCTCCGGGTCTCAACCGAGAGCCAGGGACGGTCCGGTCTTGGGCTGGACGCGCAACGCCAGGCCGTCGCCACGCACATCGCGGCGGCCGGTGGCGAGCTGGTCGCCGAGTTCCAGGAGGTCGAGAGCGGCAAGCGGTCAGATCGGCCCCAGCTGGCGGCAGCGCTCGCCTCGTGCCGCACCAGGCGCGCGGTGCTGGTCATCGCCAAGCTCGACAGGCTGGCGCGTAACGCTCGTTTCCTGTTGTCCGTGGTCGAGGGCAGCGGCGAGGCTGGCGTGGTGTTCTGCGACCTCCCCAGCGTCCCGGCCGGGCCGATCGGCAAGTTCATGGTCACGCAACTCGCCGCCGTTGCCGAACTGGAGGCCGGGCTTATCAGCCAACGCACACGGGCAGCGCTGGCGATCGCAAAGGCCCGCGGGGTCCGGTTAGGCAACCCCTCCCCTACCCCAGCGACGCCGGCCATGGCGGCAGTGGCGCGGGCCGCTCGCAGCCGTCAGGTGGCAGCGAGAACAGCCGACGTGCTGCCTGTGGTGCGCCAGATTCAGGCGGAGGGCGCGAGCAGCCTCAGGGAGATTGCGAGAGGGCTGCAAGCCCAAGGCGTGCAGACGCCCAGCGGCAAGGACCAGTGGTCGGCAGCGCAGGTGCGGCGGGTGCTGCAATACGGCACGTAGGCAGCGCTTCAAGCCGCCTTGGTCAGCATGAAATCGACGTGCACAGCATCATAGGGAAAGACGATTCCGCCTTCCGCGCGATCGATGACGCCGGCGCTAAGGAGCGCCGAGATATCACTGTGGACGGCTTTGACGTCCCGGCCGACCCGACGCGCAGCCTCGCGGATCGACATAACCCCCTGCCCTGTCAGCGCGTGAAGCAGCTCCCAGCGCTTGCGGGTCAACGTTTGCCAAAGCAGTTCGACCGAGGCGAACGAGATATGGGCACCTTGGGCTTGCCCGTCGAAAGCTGCCAGGGCGCACCGCGTCACGTCGGCACGCGAGGCGACGGACAGCGTTACGGTATTCATTCAGGCCACCAGCGCCTCAACACCCTTGCGGTCAATGACATCGAGCAGGCGCAGTGAAGGCCCGCTGGGCTTACGGTGCCCCTTCTCCCACTGCGCGATCGTGCTGCTGCCAACGTTCAAAAACATAGCAAAAACGGTTTGGCTCATGCGGGTTTTCTGTCGGATGCGGAGAATTTCCGATGCCGAGAAGCTACGCTTTGCCGGCAGGCAAAGCAGATCCATTTTGCGCATGGTGATAGCATCGATAGCGCCGACTTCATGGAGGTCCGTTGCCAGCTCGTGGCTCATGTCGAGGATGTCACTCATTGTCCGCACTCCAGTTCTAAAATGCCACCCCTGCCCTTCAATGCCTCGATCTGCTCGTCGCTGGCGTTAACGAGGCCGCCGGCGACAGTGCTAAGGGCCTCCTGCTCCCTGCTCGAAATGTTGGCCCGAGCATTTTTGGGGAAACCGTGTAGGAAAAAGATGCGATCGGCATTGCTCTTCCGAAACCCAAGGATCGTTCGATAGCCGCCGGACTTGCCACCTCCTGAGCGCGCGATCCGCTTCTTGAACAAATATCCTCCCAGATCGGCCTCGATCTGACCGGCGAATGCCTCCTTGGCCGCTATGCAAAGGTCGCTGTCGCTGATGTACTCCGAGCTCGCCCAGCGACCGAACTGCTTGCCCTTGAAAACCTTCATCAGATATTGTCTAGCACATAGTGCTAGGGAACGCGACTCCAGCCTTTCGCTTTCTGGGCTTGCAGATTTACGCTTTTCTGTGTTTACGCTTCACCATGATCATCGGACTTCTCAACCAGAAGGGCGGCGTCGGCAAAACCACGCTCAGCCTCAACCTTGCCGCCCACTATGCAGCGACGCTGGGCAAGCGGGTGCTACTGGTCGACGCCGACCCCCAGGGCAGCGCTCAGGCCTGGTCCAATGCCCGTGAGGAGCCGCCTCTGTTCCCGGTGATCGGCATGGCCAAACCATCGCTGCATCGCGACCTGCCCGACATGGCGAAGGACTATGATGTCACCGTCATCGATGGCGCACCAAGGGTCAGCGAGCTTGGCCGCGCCGCCATCCTGGCTAGCGACTTTGTCCTAATCCCGGTGCAGCCGTCACCGTTCGATGTTTGGGCTACCGACGAGATCGTGCGGCTGATCCAGGAGGCCCAACAATTCAAACCCGATATCAGGGCCGCATTTGCGATTAATCGTAGAATCGTAAATACGGCAATTGGTCGTGATGTCATGGAAGCGTTCGCCGGGCTGCCGTTTCCGGTGCTGCCGCAGGTTATCGGCCAGCGGGTGATCTTTGCCGAAACCGCGGCTCGCGGACTGACAGTCGCCGAGGCGGCACCCAAGTCTGAAGCCGCCCGCGAGATCGCCGCCTTGGCAAACGCTATCCTCAATCCGTCTGAAGGGAGTTTGTCGTGAAGAAGACTGTGGCTTTCAAACGTCCCTCGCAGCCGGCTCCGGCTGACGCCTGGGTTGGCGCTGGCGCCGACACCAACGCCCCGGTCGCGCCGGCAGGGCCGATGAAGCGATTGACCATCGACATCCCACTCGAACTGCATCGTCAGGTGAAACGCGAATGCGCCGATCGTGGTATCAAGATGGCCGATATCGTCCGCGACCTGCTGACCAAGGAATTCTCGTCGTAAATACGGATTTGCGGAAAGTCGTATTTACGGCCCTCTTATAAAGATGGGCGGCGCTCAGCATAACTGCGACAGAAGCCTTCCCAAGATGCCATCAACGCCTGATCGCGCAGCTTCGCCAAGCGACTTCCCATATGTGTCCGGTAGGCGGCAGCGATCAGGTCGATGTCCCAGCCACCACCGAGATCGCGCGCGACGCGGGCGAAGACGGCTTCGGTATTGCCAAATGACAATGTCCCAGTCGGAAAACCGCCAAGCTTGGGCCTAGCGGGCAGGCGAGGGGCTTCTGACACAGTAGGGGGGACGAGGTGGAGGCGTTCGACCCTACCGTCGCGTCGGGCGCGCCGACCGGCCGCATGGCGGTCGATCTCGTCGGCAGCCGCGTCAATCTCGGGGGGAGGCTTGGGTGTAAAGGCGATGAGCACTGCGGTGACCTTGTTACGGCCACCACGGCGCTCCTGCCAATCCATCGTGAAGGCGGCGAGCTGGTCAATCTCGGCTTTGGCTTGGTCCAGCACAAGACGCCGAAAGTCGGCAAAATTGGTCAGGGTGCCGGTTGCCACGCCAAGACGTTCGCGCAATTCGTCGATCGTCGCCGACCAGGTAGGGTCACGTCGGCCGGCCAGGAGACAGCCGAGCTCGTACAGCGTCACCGAATATTTCGAGCGGAAAGCCAGCACGGCGGCACGGTTGAGGCGAGCGTAATAATCGCTGCCCTGCAGGACCGAGCGCGCTGGCTCAGTCCATTCCCATTCAACAGTTGCCGAGCCCTCATCGTCGTGTTCGTGGATCGTCCATGCGAGCAGCGCCGCGGTCAATGTAGCGGGCCGGCCGCGTGAGGATGTCGTCGGCATGGAGAACTTGATGTTCATCAACTCATCGAGAGTTGCCGCCAGACGGTCGTTGCTCTCGTGGCTACCGCGCAGTTCGCGCTTGGTCATCGAGAATGGCCCAGGCTTCCAGGCATCGCCGGCGGCCTTGGCGATAAGCAGCGCAAGGGTCTTGCGGGCAGCAAGGGAAGGGGAGACGCCATTGCCAAAGCGTGCTTCGACAAGTTCGCCAGCCTTGACGATATTCCGCCCCGAGATCGCTGCCTGTTCAGCAGCTTGCATCGTGCGACCGGTCTCTTTCTCGACAGCCATCAGACAGCACGATAACGGTGTTGCGACATGCGATCAAGAAGCCGTCGCAGGTCGCTTCTGCCGCCCCATTTGTCGTAACTGACTTATCCACAGGCCTCAAAACGCCACCGCCCCATTTGTCGCAACGAGCCGCCCCATTTGTCGTAACTAACCGCCCCATTTGTCGTAACTAACCGCCCCATTTGTCGTAACTGATGCGATTAGAGCTGTTAATCCAAAGGCTTAAGATCCCTGAATCTAAGGAATCTAGAATCAGAAAGCTCCCGCGCTATCGCTTGGGCCTGGAAATGCAGGATTTTAAAGAAAGCAAAGCTATGTTTCGGGCAGTGTAACGTCCGATAGGAGAGCGAACGATTATCGGGGTTTCACACACCGAGTGGGCAGAACGGGGCGGCGCTCAAACACCATGCGGGCTGCCTGTGAACGGGCAGGGAAGGGCAAAGGCGAGCGTCTCGGCCGGGGAGCTACTTCCAGCTTGGCGGGCTCCCATAAGCCTCTGTGGCGCTTCAGGCGACCTTGCAAACCCGCTAGGACGCTGCCCGGGCAAACGCTGGGCAGCAGTGGAGCAGTAGCGCCGCTGCTTCCCATCGTGGGAATAATCCTTGTTTCCCGCCTTGGGAAATGCTAGACGCATTGAATGCGGATCATCGCCCGGAACAAGCTTGTCGAGTTCTGGGCCCGCCATCCTCTAACCGAGGCGTCCTTGCGTCACTGGCACGAGGTCGCAGCGGCAGCCGAGTGGGGACACCCGCTTGATGCCATTGCCGACTTTCCGAAGGCCAAGGCTCTAAACGGCGAGCGGGTGCGGTTCGAGGTAGCAGGCGGCGACTATCGCATAGTGGTGGCGTTCGATTGGCGGCGCGGCATCGCATTCATCAAGTTCCTCGGCACGCACGCCGAATATGACCGAATCGACGCCCTGACGGTGAGCCTGTTCTGACCTATCAGCGACAAGAGGAAGCCATGCACATTCACCCCATCCGCACTGACACCGACCATGAGGGGGCCTTGCGCGAGATCGAGGCGCTGTGGGGGGCCGAGGAAGGGACCGAGGCCGGCGATCGGCTTGACGTGCTGGTGACGCTTGTCGAGGCCTACGAGAGCCGACGCTGGCCGATCGAGCCGCTGGATCCGGTCGAGGCGATCGAGACCGCGATGCAAATGAACGGCTATACCCGGGCCGAGCTCGCGATGCTGATCGGGCAGCCGCGCGCTACCGAAGTTCTGGCGCGCAAGCGGGCACTCACCTTGCCGATGATCCGCAAGATCGCGAGCCGCTGGCGTGTGCCGGAAAAGGTGCTGGTGCAGGAATATGCGCTCGCCAAAGGCTGAACTTTGGCAGCCTGGCGGCTTTGGCCAAGGCATTGACGGACAGTGTCAGGAGGAAGTCATGAAGAGTGCTTTCGACAAGATCGCGGCGGGGCTTGGCGATGCCATTGCCCATGTAGATGGCGAACCAGGCCGCGCTAAGGTGGCCGCCCCCATTGATGTGAAGGCGATCTACAAGCGCACTGGGAAGACACACGATTGGGAGCAGAGCCGCAGCCAACCCGATGCCCAGAACATAAAGGCTATCAGCAGACCGCGCCCATCGGTGTAATCGGCAGGGCGCGATCGGCGTCGTGATAATCGAGCAGGCGGAGCAGGATTTGCGACACGAGGGGAGGGGGCACGCCTTCGCTCAGCAGCATGTCGAAAAGCGCATCCTCGTTGGAGGTCAGGACCATATCCTCAATGGCGAGGTTGGCGCGCGAGTCCGCCATGTCATCGCGCCACATCGCGACTTGTGAAGGCGTGCCCCGCGCAAAATCCATCGCGCGGACTTGGGCGCGGATGGCTTCGATATCGAAATCGCTCATGCTTGGTCCCTCGCTTCGACTTCGGCTTCGAACGCCCGTTTTCCGCGCCGTTTCCACAGCGCCAGCACGTCAGGATCGGCATCACCTGGCAGGAACCCAACCGCTTCCCTCCGCGCCTTTGCCGCCAGTTCGAGCAGCGCCCCGTAGATGGTGGCTCGATCGTCGTCGGTAAGCTCGACCAGACCGGCTTTCTGGACGAGACCGCCGAGTTCGATCAGGTGGCGGGTTCGTGTCCGTCGTTGCACCACCCAGTCCCTTGTATCGCCGCGCCGTTGTCCGGCTTCAGCCCGCCGCGTTGCCGCCGCTGTT
>JAAFIT010000299.1 GCA_013298745.1 Sphingomonadales bacterium | reverse complement strand
ACAGATTACCGGCGTGCGGAACAATCGCCGTGACACCGGAGTGAATATCCTTGCCGCGTTCGAGCGTCACCTGGCCGACACGCACGCCGGCAACATCGGTGATGGCGTTGAGCGGCCCTGTCGGCAGGATCCCGATGCGGATCCCGGCACGGCGCGCACTGTCACCGGCCAGCGCCGGCTGCGCGACCGCTGCAATCGCCATCG
The DNA here is from genome assembly GCA_013298745.1 of Sphingomonadales bacterium. Classification (GTDB taxonomy): domain Bacteria; phylum Pseudomonadota; class Alphaproteobacteria; order Sphingomonadales; family Sphingomonadaceae; genus Sandarakinorhabdus. Next base: position 3,834 of record JAAFIT010000299.1, on the reverse strand, counting down.
CCAGCCATAACAATGGAAGCTGCACTTTCAGACAAGGGCTCTGCATGTGTACCTGCTCCGGTGAAGGCGCCGACACTGTCGGACACACAGCAAGACTTGTCGAGCGCGGGCCATTTCTCGCGATCACCACCGGTCAACTGTCCCCATATGGACAGGTTGGCCACAACGCTTTCCGACTAAACAGACAGTCTTTCCAGCCACGTGACGCAATTGTCAGTTGCGCCTTGAGTGCACATGATTATCGAAAGTTAAACGGCTCTGTTTCTTGCAAGAGTATCCGCGCCATGCCTCGCCGAGCCGAACCGGAATATCTTGCCGAGGGGCGGGCCGGCACAGTCAGCCGTCGCGCCTTTTTGAAATCATCGAGCGCGCTGTTGGGTGCTGTCTCGATGTCAGGCATGGCCGGGCACGGCGTATGGGCGGGAGGCTTTACCCGGTTTCCCATCGAAACCCCGGCCGTGACGACGCGCGAAAGGATGCTCGCCTTTCCGGCCAGCCTCAGCCCCGGCCTTGGTCAGACCCAACTGAACGAGGTTGGGCGATTTGCCGAGTTTGGCTATGGCGAATGGACATTCGGTACGGGCCTTCCGGTGATGCCGCGGCTTGAACTGATGCCGCAGGGCCATAAGCGGCCCGCATCCGTCAAGAAGGTGCAATTCGGACGGTTCTTCACCTTCACCGACGTTCATATCACCGACAAGGAAGCGCCCAATCAACTGATATCATTCCAGCAAACCGAGCCGATGTCGGTCACCAACACGTCGATCTATTCGCCGGTCATGCCCTATACCACTCAGGTGCTGGATGCGGCGGTGCAGACCGTGAACGATATCCATAGCCGCGAACCGTTCGATTTCGGCCTCATGCTGGGGGATGCCTGCAACAACACCGCATTCAACGAGTTGCGTTGGTACATTGATATTCTCGATGGCAACCTTATCGTGCCAAGCTCCGGCGCGCATCTCGGCGCCGAAAGCATCGATTTTCAGATGCCGTTCCAGGCTGCCGGACTGAATCGAAATATCCCCTGGTACCAGGTCATGGGCAACCATGATCATTTCCTGATCGGCTCGTTTCCGTTCGATGCGGATCCGGTACTCGGGTTTCGGGAGGCCTATACAGCGGACACAATATGGGCTGTCGGCAACGCTTTGAAGCCGGACGTGTCCAGCTTTCCGCCGATGTTCGACTACCGGACCCTCAAAAGCCCACCGTTTTACTATCCTGGCGTCCTCGATGGCGCGCGCAAGCAGGCTGGCATAATTCATGCCGGTCGCGCCGATGATCCGGCCTTCGCCGGCGCCGCGCCGAAAATTGCACCCGATCAGGCCCGCCACCCGATCTTGCGGTCGGAATGGATCGATCAGTTTTTCGAAACGACGACAAAACCCGTCGGTCACGGCCTCAACCTTGTCGAACACGGCGCCAGCGGCAGGCCGGACGGCGGGTTCACCTGTTACAGTTTCGTCCCGAAAGCCGAAATTCCGATCAAGATCATTGTCCTCGATACCACGCAGTCCGAGCATGATGGATCAACCGACATCCACGGCCATGGCTATCTCGATACGCGACGCTGGCAATGGCTTCAGGCCGAACTCGCCGCCGGGCAGGCGAACAATCAGTTGATGATCATCGCCAGCCATATTCCCATCGGCGTTTCCGCGATCGGCTCCAAGATGGAATGGTGGGCCGGCGATGCAAACACCCGGCCGGGATATGAAAATGCTGTCGATCTCGGCGAACTGGTCGCAACGCTGCAAAAGGCACCGAATTTGCTGATGTGGATTGCCGGGCATCGCCACTATAACACCGTCAAGGCATTCCCGGCGCCCCCCGGCCTGCCGCCTGAACAAGGCTTCTGGCAAGTCGAAACCTCGTCATTGCGCGATTTCCCGCAGCAGTTCCGCACATTCGAGATTCATCTGAACAGCGATTACACGATCTCGATTGAAGCCTTGAACGTCGACATCGCCGTCGCCGATGGCACCCCCGCCGCCCAGTCACGCAAATATGCGATTGCCACCCAGCAGATCATCCCGAATGATCTGCGACGGAACAATCCCAATCTCGCCACGGCCGGTGGGCGTGGCAAGACTGCCATACCGAGCATCGATCCGACGCGCCCGCAAAGCGATGACCCCGCGGCAATCGATCCGACGATCCGCTTTCATGATCTGTCGACCGCTGAAAAGCCGGTGCCCTACCATGGCTCTTGCAATGTCGAGTTGTTCAAGCCGCTCAGCCCGGCGATGGTTAACGTCCTGCGGAAATCATTCGCCTTTCGAGACTAATCCACATTCGTCTTGCCAATACCGACCATGAACGGAGCAAGGGAATCGCCGCCGCAGCGCCTTGCTCCGAACATCAAGACTTGCAATCGCACGCCGGCGTCTCGCGGCGTTTCGGTGCCGTTGCGGCAAACTCGCCAGCATTCAACGCCCCATCGGCATCACGGTCAGCCGTCCCGAATTTCTTGATCGTCGCCGTGGCATATTCATCGAATGCCAGCTTGCCGTCGCCATTGGCGTCGAGTTTGGCGAAGGCCTTTTGCCGCGACGCCAGATATTCGGCGCGGCTGATGGCGGCATCCTTGTCCTTGTCATAGCGCGAGAAACGCCGGGCTTCGCGCTGTTCGGGCGTGACATTCGAGACCGGCGCGACAAGCGGCGCCTCGTCGTCACTTTCAGCTGGTGGCAATGGCGCCGGCGCTTCGGTCGCGACCGCCACCGGCCGGTCACGCGTCCAGAAAAACCCGGCACCGATCAGCGCCACCAGCGCAATGGCGATCGCGAGAATGCGGCGCATTCCTTGCCTTTCCACCCTGTCCGCGACCCTGACGACGTTGTCGCCTGTTCAACGACCCAAGGCAATCGTCTTCAGCAACAGCCACTGGCGGCCAAGGCTGCCCGGCGGTTCAAGTGGCGACCCCTGCTCTGCCCGCGCCACATCGCGCGCCGCCAGCCGCACCAACCCGAGCAGAAGCCGCAACGGCGACGGCACCTGCGGCAGGCCTGCGCCATCGCCCGTCACCCAGGCCTCTCCCAGTTGCTTGCCCAGCACAGTATCGCCGCCGAGCAGCCGGGCAGCGAGACCGAACAGCACGCCGCCGCCTTCGACATGCGCGGCCGGCACTTCGCTGTTGCCGATCATCCCCAGCCAGCGATCCTCCAGCCCCGCAAGCGCCGCGCCGCTGATGCCGCGCGGCAGCAGTTCGGCGGCGACAAGTTGCAGCAGCGGCTGCGCCGGCACGGTACCAGTATCGAGCCCCTCGAGTGCCTCCCGCCACCAGGCCAGCCGGATCTCGCCGATCATCGGCTCGGTGGTGCCGGCGACAACGGCGCCCAGCTCGGCATCGATGCCGAACAGCGCGATGAGCGCCGGACGCACACCGGCCGGCGCATAGAGCGCCGCCAGATAGCGGTCGCGGTCGCGCTGCCGAAGCTCAGCGATGGCCAGATCGAGGTTGGTCGTCAGGAGTGGTCCAGAAGGTTCAAGCGGGGCCAACCCGGAATGCGCAAAGCTTGTTGCCATCGAGATCGCGGAAATAAGCGCCGTAAAAGGCCTGTGGGCCTTCGTCGCCGCGCACGCCCGGCGCGCCTTCATCGGCACCACCGGCAGCGATCGCGGCCGCGTACATGGCATCGACCTTGGCGCGGCTATCCATCGCCAGCGCGATCATCGTGCCATTGCCGGCAGATGCAGTACCGCCATCATAGGGCGTGCCGACAGCCACCATCGGCTGTTCCCAACTGAGCCCCCAGGCGACGGCGCCGGTGGGAAAGGTCATCAGTCGCTTGATGCCGACCGAGCCGCAAACGGCATCATAAAAAGCGT
>JAAFIT010000298.1 GCA_013298745.1 Sphingomonadales bacterium | reverse complement strand
CATCTGCAGCGCGTCGAGCAGTTCGATGCGGGCGACCGGAATGGCGGCCTGCATGACGGCGATGACGGCTTCGACGGCGCACTCGAGCTGTTCGAACTGCACGGTGGCGGCGGCGATGGTTTCGGGGATGCCGAACAGCCGCAACTGGATTTCGGTGATGATGCCGAGCGTGCCTTCGCTGCCGATGTAAAGGCGGGTGAGGTCATAGCCGGCCGAGGATTTGCGGGCGCGGCCGCCGGTGTGGATGATCTTGCCCTGCGGGGTGACGACGGTCAGCCCCAGCGCCACGTCACGCATCGTGCCATAGCGCACGGCGTTGGTGCCGCTGGCGCGCGTCGCCGCCATGCCGCCGAGACTGGCATTGGCGCCGGGATCGAGCGGGAAGAACAGCCCCTGGTCGCGGATCGCGTGATTGAGCGCCTCGCGCGTGACGCCGGCCTGTACGCGGCAATCGAGATCGGCGGCGTTGACCGCAAGCACAGTGTCCATCCGTGACAGATCGATCGAGATGCCGCCGTGGAGCGCCTGCAAATGGCCTTCGAGCGAGGTGCCGGTGCCGAAGGGGATGACCGGGACACCGGCGTCGTTGCAGGCGGACAGGATGGCGGCGACTTCGTCGTTGGTTTCCGGGAACACCACGGCGTCGGGGGCGGCCACATCGCGCAGCCCTTCGCCGAGACCATGGGCGGCGCGGACGGCAGCGGCGGTGGTGAGGCGATCGCCGAAGTGCGCCGCGAGCGCTTCGATAACGCGCGCGGTGGCAGCGGCGGGGATCGGGGTGGCGATGTTCATGCCACCCAGTCTAGGCCCGAACAATCAACGGCGAAATCGGCAATATGGCCACTACCCCGGCGTGCGCTTGCCGAGATAGGCGCTCAGCCGATTGGTGTTCGGCATGATCGCGGTTTCGGGGTGGAGCAGATCATAGACGACGGCGTTTTCGAGGACGCGCTGGACATAGTTGCGGGTTTCGGACAGCGGGATGGCCTCGATCCAGTCGATGACATCCTCGCTGGTGCGAGGATCGCCATTGGCGGCGAGGAATTTGCGGACATTGCCCGGCCCGGCGTTGTAGCCCGCGACGGCCAGCACATGGCTGCCGGCGAAATTGTCCTTCAGGCGGTTGAAATAGGCCGAGCCCAAAGTGACGTTGTAGATCGGATCGGTCGTTAGGCGCGCTGTCGACGCCGGAAGCCCGAGCTTGCCGGCCTGTTCGGCGGCGGTGGAAGGCAGCAGTTGCATAAGCCCTTGCGCATTGGCGACCGAGGTGATGCTGCGATCGAACTGGCTTTCCTGTCTTGTGATCGCGTGGATCATCGAAAAATCGCGCGACAGGTTGGCGGGCAGCGGCAGGATAGGGAAGGCGGCATCGAGCAGCGCCAGTTCACCATCGCCGCGCGCTGCCTTGCCGGCAAAAACGCCGAGATCCGGGCGGTCGAGCGGCTTGGCCAGATTGGCAACCAGTGTTTGATCGGCAAGGCTGTCGGCGCGATCGGCAAGCTGACGCAGGAAAATCGCCTGGCGGTTGCGATCGCCAAGGTCACCGAGCGCAAAGGCGGCGCGCACCAATGGATCGGCGCGGAAATTGCTCATCCGATCGGCGGGGATGGCGGGGGCCGGCGCGCGGCGAATGGCGAGCGGCTTGCCAAGGCGTTCTGAGGCGAGCTGGCCATAGAAATAATCGAAATGTTCGGCGGCCGCGGTATAGGCGCGGCGGGCATCATCGGGCTTGCCCGCGGCTTCGGCAGCGCGGCCGATCCAATAATCGCCGCGGGTCTGGCTGAGCGGGGTGAGGGCTGCCGCGCGGACATTCTGGAAATGCGTCAGCGCCTGTGGTGCGCGGCCGAGCTTGCGCAGCGCCAGCCAGCCGGCGAGAAATTCGGTATCGATATAGGCTTGGCGTTCGGCGAGCGAGCGCTGGGCGATCGGCGTGTTGCTGCCGAAGCTGTTGTGGCCGGCGAGGATGCGATAGGCGGTTTCGTGATTGCCGGCGCGCCAGGCCGGGCGGGCGAAATCGAGCCGCAGCTTCATCCAGGCTTCGGGGTCGATGGCGCTGCCGGGCTTGATCGGGGTGCCGGCGAGCAACGCCTGTGCTTCGGAAAGATTGCCGGCGCGGCGCAGGCCAAGGGCGCGATCGGCGACGAGGCCGGGATCGCGCCGCAGCGCATCGGGCACGGCGGCGAGGCGATTGGCGGCGTCGGGGGCGTTGGCACGGGCGGCCATGCGCGCCAGCATCCACATGCGATGATCGACATCGACGCGCGGCAACAGGCGGGAGGCGGCGCTGGTCTGGCCGCTCCACAGCAAGCGGTCGGCGCGGCCGATATGATCTTCGCTGCGCAGGTCTTTTTCGAACAGTTCGAGCAATTGGGTTTCGGCGATCGGATCGAGCCCGGCGGAATCCCAGGCGTCGCGCGCCATTTCACGGGCTTCGGCACCGCGACCAACCGACAGCAGCGCCTCGGCCTGCCGTAGCTTGGCGAGCGCCGACAAGGGCGGGAACTGCTTGAAAAAGGCGATGCGATCAGGCGCGGCGACGCTGTCATCGATCAGTTTTTCAGCCTTGCGGCGCAGCGCCAGGCCCTGCGGCCAATCGGGATGGTCCTTCAGGAAGCGGGCATATTCGATGAAGCTGGCGCCGTTGGCGGCGGTATAGCTGTCACGCCGCAGACGATCCCAGGTGACGATGGTATCGAGCGTCGGATTGGATGGCGTGCCGACCAGCGGCGAGCCGGCATAGCCGCCGAACTGGCCGGATGCGTTGGCGGCGAGGCGAGCATTGTAAAGGCTGCGCTGGGCTTCGCTGATCTGCGCCGACGCCGGTGTGATGACGGCTAGCCCCAGCAGCAGCGCGGTGGCGCTGACGAAGACTCGGCTTGCAAAGAGAGGCTTTCGCTCCATATCACACTCGCTGACACACTCGACCGGCACCCGTCTTAGGCGGTTGCTGTGCCAGGGTGAAGGCTTTGAGGAATTTGGCTGTGGACGGCTTGCAGATCAGGGGCTCGATCCCGGCACTGGTGACCCCGTTTCGGGGTGGCGCGGTGGATTTTGATGCGCTGGCGTCGTTCATCGAATGGCAGATCGCCGAAGGCACGACCGGGCTGGTGCCGTGCGGGACCACCGGCGAATCGCCGACACTGAGCCACGCCGAACATTATGATGTCATCACCCGCACCGTCGAAGTCGCGGCCGGCCGCGTGCCGGTGATCGCCGGTTGCGGTTCGAACGATACCGCCACCGCCATCGCGCACATGGCGCATGCCGAAAAGGTTGGCGCCGATGCGGCGTTGATCGTTGTGCCTTATTACAACAAGCCGTCGCAGGCCGGGCTGATCGCGCATTTCACGACGCTCGCCGAACGGTCGAAGCTGCCGATCATCATCTACAATATTCCCGGGCGGTCGGTGGCGGACATGAGCACCGAGACGATGGCGGTGCTAGCCAAGCTGCCGACGGTGATCGGGGTGAAGGACGCCACCGGCAATCTGGCGCGGGTTTCGGCGCAGCGTGAGGCGTGTGGGGCGGATTTCATCCAGCTTTCGGGCAATGACGATATGGCGCTGGGGTTCAACGCCATGGGCGGCATCGGCGCGATTTCGGTGACGGCGAATGTTGCGCCTAAACTCTGTGCGCAATTTCAGGCGGCGACGCTGGCGGGGGATTTCCGCACGGCGCTTGCCATTAATGATCGGCTGTATCCGCTCCACGCCGCGCTGTTCAGCGACGCCTCGCCGGGGCCGACCAAATATGCGTTGGCGCGGCTCGGCAAGATGACGCCCGAAGTGCGGCTGCCGATCTGCGAGCCTTCGGCAGCATCAAAGGCCGCCGTCGATGCCGGACTGGCGCACGCTGGCCTGTTGTAATGGCTCGTCCGCGCCACGAAACCGTCAAGGTCAAGACCGTCGCCGAGAACCGGCGCGCGCGGTATGAATATTATATCGAGGATGTTGTTGAGGCCGGCATCGCGCTCGCCGGCACCGAGGTAAAGGCGTTGCGCGGCGGGGAGGGCAGCATCGCCGAAGCCTATGCCGAAGTG
>JAAFIT010000297.1 GCA_013298745.1 Sphingomonadales bacterium | reverse complement strand
GCCGCGTGCGCTGGCCGAGGCTGAACAGCATCGCCACGCCGATGCCCGCCCAGAGGGTGAAATAGATCAACGTGCGCGGGCGCAGCAGCGTCTTGATGACGGGCTTGGCCGTGCCGCCGGCCTTTTCCACCACGGCATCATCGAGCGTCGCATAATCGATCAGCCCGCGTGGCCGGCCGATTTGCGCCATCACCTTGTCACAGGCATCGATGCACAGCGCGCAGGTAATGCAGCCGAGCTGCGGACCCTGGCGGATATCGATGCCGGTGGGGCAGACAGCGACACACTGGTTGCAATCGATGCAGTCACCGACCTTGCCCGCACCCATCGCGGCTGTGATGCTTTCCGTCGGGAAATCCGCCTCTTGCGCCACGGCCTTCTTGATGCCCTGGGTGCGCGGCTCGCCGCGCCAGTCCTTGTAGGTGACGATCAGCGATTTTTCGTCGAGCATCGCCGTCTGGATGCGCGGCCAGGGGCACATGTAGATGCACACCTGCTCCCGCATGAAGCCGCCGAAGATGAAGGTGGTGGCGGTCAGGACGCCAACCGTCGCATAGGCCACCGATGCCGCCTCACCAGTGACGAAATCCCGCAGCAACGTCGGGGCATCGGCGAAATAGAAGATCCAGGCGCCACCAGTGGCGACGGCGATCAGCAGCCAGATGGCGTATTTGGCGGTGCGCTTGCCGAGCTTTTCGGCCGACATCGGCGCGTTGGCGAGCCTGATCTGGGCGTTGCGATCACCATCGATGAAGCGTTCGACATGGACATAAAGGTCGGTCCACACCGTCTGCGGGCAGGCATAGCCGCACCAGGCGCGGCCGACCGCCGAGGTGACAAGGAACAGCCCGATGCCGGCCATGATCAGCATCCCGGCGACGTAATAGAATTCCTGCGGCCAGATTTCGATCGAGAACATGTAGAAGCGGCGGTTGGCGAGATCGACCAGCACCGCCTGATCGGGCGCATAGGCACCGCGATCCCAGCGCAGCCATGGCGTGACATAATAGATCGTCAGCGTGACCGCCATGATCAGCCACTTCAACCGACGAAAAAAGCCGGTCACTGCCTTGGGATAGACGCCCTTGCGTTTCTGGTAGAGCGGGCTTCCGGGGCTGATGAGATCAAGCGCTGACATCAGCCGCTTTTTCGGTCGCCTGCGGCGTGCTGGCGATATCGGGCGACGCCGGCGCCGGCGTCGCTTCACCGCCACCGAGCGAATGGACATAGGCGGCGAGCATGCGGATGGTGACCGGGCTCAAGCGTTCGTTCCAGCGCGGCATCACGCCGTTGCGGGCATAGGTGATGGTCTGGCGCAGCGCCTTCTGGTCGCTGCCATAGAGCCAGATATTGTCGGTGAGATTGGGGGCGCCGAGCTCGCGGTTGCCCTTGCCGTTGTCGCCATGGCAGGCGACGCAATTTTCGGCAAAGATCTGCGCACCAGCAGCGTTGGGCTTTTCAAGCCCCGACAGGCTGCGGACATGCGCGATCACCTGGGCAATCTGGCGCTTGTTCAGAATCTCGCCAAACGCCGGCATCTGCGAAAAGCGCGTCTCGTCATGCTCCGGGTTGCGAATGCCGTGGATCAATGTCGTTTCAATCGATTGCAGATCGCCACCCCACAGCCAGTCATCATCGTTGAGATTGGGATAGCCGGCGCCACCGGCGGCGCCGGCGCCATGGCATTGCACGCAATGCACCTTGAACGCCGCCCGGCCGCCTTCAACCGCCTGCGCGAGCAGCGCCGGATTGGCGGGCAATTGTTCGACGGGCGTTGCGGCGATGGCCTTGTAAATCGGCGCGCGGCGTGCGGTATCGGCAGCGATTTCCTTGCCCAGTTCACCGCGGCTCGACCAGCCCAGCGTGCCCGGCGTCGCCGAATTGGCCAGTGGGATCGCCGGGTAGAAGATGACATAGCCGATGGCGAAGACGATGCTGAGGATGAAGGTGATCAGCCACCAGCGCGGCAGCGGCGTATCAAGCTCTTCGATGCCATCCCATTCATGGCCTACGGTCTGCGTGCCGGTCGGCTCGTCGATGCGTTTACGCGCCATGATCGTCGTCCTTGAAGATGCTGTTTGCCGCCCGATCCATGTCGGCGTTGGCCCCCTTGCGGAACGTCCAGCCAACCAGTGACAGGAAGATCAGCCCGAGCATGATCAGCCCCCAGCTGTCGGCAAAATGGCGCAGCTGGTCATAGGTTTCGGTGGGAGTCATTGCGCCTGCTCCTGGGCAGCGGCGGCGTTGAAATCGACAAGCGTCCCGAGCATCTGGAGATAGGCGACGAGCGCGTCCATTTCGGTGAGCTCACCCGGCTTGCCATCGAAATCGCGCACCTGCGCCTTGGGGTACCGCGCCAGCAATGCCGTGGTGTCGGCATCGGGATTGGCTTGCGCCTTCAAATCATCATTGGCAGCAGCGATGGCCGCGTCGGTGTACGGCACGCCGACGCGCGACAGCGCCTTCAGATGCGCGCGCATGTCGCCGGCATCGAGCGGCCGCGTGGCCAGGAAGGGATAGCCCGGCATGATCGATTGCGGCGTGACGCTGCGTGGGTTCTTCAGATGCTGGACGTGCCATTCATCCGAGTAACGCTTGCCGACGCGGGCGAGATCGGGGCCGGTGCGCTTCGATCCCCATTGGAAGGGGTGATCATACATGCTTTCGGCGGCGAGGCTGTAATGGCCATAGCGCTCGGCCTCGTCGCGGAACGGACGGATCATCTGGCTGTGGCAGACATAGCAGCCTTCACGCATGTAGATGTTGCGGCCGGCCTGTTCGAGCGGGGTGTAGGGCCGCATGCCCTCCACCTTCTCGACCGTCGTGTCGATCCAGAACAACGGCGCGATTTCGACGATGCCGCCGATGGCGACCACCAGGAAAGCGAGCCCTGCCAACAGGGTGATGTTGCGCTCGATGGTGCGGTGGGAAAAGCCGCTGTCCGGGGTTTCCGGGGCGTTGGGGGGGGCCATGCTGGGTGTCCCTATTCGGCAGGTTGTGCGAGCAGCGGACGGTCCGCGGCGGCGTTGTAGGGGGTTTCGGTCATCGGCTTTTCGGTGCGGATGCGGCCCGCAATCGTCATGCCGATGTTATAAGCGAACAGGATCGCACCGCTGAGGTAGAACAGGCCGCCGGTGGCGCGCATGAGATACATCGGGTGGAGCGCTTCGACGGTTTCGATGAAGCTGTTCACCAGATAGCCATCGGCACCATATTCGCGCCACATCAGGCCCTGGGTGATGCCCGCCACCCACATCGAGGCGGTGTAGAGGACGATACCGATCGTCGCCAACCAGAAGTGCCAGTTGATCAGCCGCAGGCTGTACAGCCGCTCACGCTTCCACAGCCGCGGCGTCATGTAATACATGCAGGCAAAGGTGATCATGCCGTTCCAGCCGAGCGCGCCCGAATGGACATGGCCGATCGTCCAGTCGGTATAGTGGCTGAGCGAGTTGACCGACTTGATCGACATCATCGGGCCTTCGAAGGTGCTCATGCCGTAGAAGGCCAGCGCCATCACCATCATGCGGATGATCGGATCGGTGCGGATCTTGTCCCAGGCGCCGTTGAGCGTCATCAGGCCGTTGATCATGCCGCCCCATGACGGCATCCACAGCATGATCGAGAACACCATGCCGAGCGTGCCGGCCCAATCGGGCATGGCGGTATAGTGAAGATGGTGCGGGCCGGCCCAGATATAGAGGAAGATCAGCGACCAGAAGTGCATGATCGACAGCCGGTAGGAATAGACCGGCCGCTCCGCCTGCTTGGGGACAAAGTAATACATCATCGCCAGGAAGCCGGCGGTGAGGAAGAAGCCCACGGCGTTATGGCCGTACCACCATTGCGTCAGCGCATCCTGCACCCCGGCGAAGGCCGAATAGGATTTGGAGCCGAAGATGCTGACCGGCACCGCCATGTTGTTGACAAGGTGGAGCATGGCGACGGTGATGATGAACGACAGGTAGAACCAGTTCGCCACATAGATATGCGGCTCGGCACGACGCACAATGGTGCCGACGAACACGGCCAGATACGCCAC
>JAAFIT010000296.1 GCA_013298745.1 Sphingomonadales bacterium | reverse complement strand
GCAGGCCCAAAATCAGCCCGGAATTGCCGGCCTGGGTGGTCAGATTCTGGATATAGTCGCTGTCGAACAGGTTGCGAGCGAACACCGCGATGCTCCAGCCGCCCGTCGCGCGCCAGCCGATAGACGCATTGGTGACGTTGTAGCCGTCGATCAGCGTGTATCTGGACAGCGTCGGATCGCCATATTGGCTCGATTTCCAGCTTGAATCGATGTGCAGGAACGCTTCGCCAGCGCTTCCGAACGGCCGCACATAGTCGGCGCCAAGGGTTGTCGACCAGCGCGGCAGCCCTGAAAGCCGTCCGCCGGTCAGATCGCAGGCGGTTGTCGCGCTGCCCTGCCTCTCCAATGGGCAGGGTCCCTTGGGATAATCGGCATATCTGCCGTCGGCAAAGGCGACTGACGCACGCAATTGCAGCCCCGGCAGCGGCATGGCGGTGGCATCCGCCTCGAATCCCCGCACCGTGACGCGCGGAATATTGGCCAGATAACCGCGCAACGCCACGGTCTGGGTCGAATCAACGAGCGTTGCCTGAAAATTGCGGACGTCCGTAGTGTAGGCGGCGAGGTTCAACCTTAGGCGATTGTCGAACAAATCGGTCTTCAGCCCCGCTTCCCAGCTGCTGTTGCGCTCCGGCGCCACCACCGCGGTCGCCAGAACCGGCCGGTTCTTGGCGTCGAGTGGCAGCCCCGACATGTTGATGCCGCCCGATTTGAAGCCGCGGGCATAGCTGACATAGCCGAAAACACCGTCGGCAACCTGGTACGCAGCATTGGCGCGGCCCGAAAGGCTGCCATCGTCGCTGCGCACGCCATAGCGTTGCGGCCGCAGGATCGACAATTTGGCGTTGATCAGCGCCGGGACACTGGTCTCCAGCCCGCCGGAAACGGTCGTCGCATAGTCGCCGACCTTGTGTTCGATGGTGTAGCGCAAGCCGCCGGTCATCGTCAGGCCCGTAACCGGCCGCCAATTGACCTCGGCAAAGCTGGCATAGCTGTCGGTGCTGATCCGCGTTTGGCCATCCTGACCATAGCCATCGAGCAATTTGGCCGGAACGGTGACCGGCGGCGTGCCGGTGGTCGGGCCGATGAGCCAGGTCGACGCAGCGGGCCCGTAAATCGAAATCGGCCGGCCGGTGATCACCTGGCGAAAGAAATACACGCCGCCGACCGCCTGTAGCGGGCCGTCGCCCCCGGTTGCCAGCCGTACTTCCTGGCTGATCTGGTCTTGTCGCGACGGGATCCCCTGCACCAGCTGGATCTTCACCCCGAGATAATCGCGATCATTGGCAGCATTCCAGTTCCAGAAGCGCCAGGCGCTGATCGAGGTCAACGTCACGCCGCCAAGCTGCCAATCGCCGACCAGCGACACGCCGCCTTCATTGGTATCGACCGCCAGCCGCGCATCGATATCGGTCAGCCGGTCATAGACATTGGTGCTCGGCGGCACATAGCCGAGCCCGCCAGCGAGCGCCGGAAACTGCCGCGCCGCCGGCCGCAGCGAGGTGCCGACGCGCAGAAAGCTTTGCGTGCAGCATTCGCTCTTGAAGTTGCGCCAATCGGCACTGAGCCGGAACGTCAGCGCGTCACTCGCTTTCCACAGCAACTGCCCGCGCACCGCCTGGTTGTTGAGGTCGTTCTGGTCGGTGCCGAAGGTGACATTGTGGATCACACCATCGCGGCGCGTCGCCAGCCCCGACAGGCGAAACGCCAGCCGATCCCCTGCGATCGGCCCCGAAATCGCGGCACGAACCTGAGCGAAATTGTACGTGCCATAGGAGGCATCGCCCTGCACCTGCCAGTCAAAGCTCGGCGCCCGGCTGGTAATGTTGATCGCGCCGGCGGTGGTGTTCTTGCCGAAAAGCGTGCCCTGCGGGCCGCGGAGCACCTCGATCCGCTCGATATCGACGAAATCGAAAGCGGCGGTGGCCGGGCGACCATGATAGACTTGATCGACATAGAAGCCGACGCCCGGCTCCAGCCCGTCATTGGCCTGGCTGACCGCGACGACGCTGCTGCCCAGCCCGCGGATGGTGAACGCGGTGTTGCGCGGGTTGGCCGAACTGTAATTGAGGCTGGGCACCAGCTGGCTCAATTGCGCGATATTGACGGTAGTGCTGGCGTCGAGCAGCGCGCCATCGATCACCGACAGTGCGGTGGGAACAGCTTGCGGGTTTTCGGGCCGCAGCCGCGCCGTCACGACGATTTCGCCGAGCCGGGCAGGATCGGCCGACGTGTCGGCCAGCGCCGGTCCGGCTGCGAGCACCGCTGCTCCGATTGTCGTCCAGCCTTTCGCCACCAATATCCCCGAAATCGTTGTCTTTCATCGAATACAACGCAATTGACAGCCACGCCACCCCTTCCCCTGATGGCGCGATGGTCCCCGATGCCGCCCCTGCCCCGACGCTTTGGTTTCGCGTGCTGCTCCCCGGCGGCGCGCTCGGCCCCGGCAAGATCACGCTGATGCGTGCCATCGCTGCCGCCGGCTCGGTCTCGGCCGCTGCCAAATCGTTGAAGATGAGCCACGCCCGCAGCGTCAAGCTCGTCGCCGAAATCAACGCGCTGGCGCCGACGGCGCTGATCGACACCCGCGCCGGCGGGCCGGCGGGAGGCGGCGCGCAGCTGACGCCACTTGGTCTCGCCGTGCTCGATGCCCATGCCGGGCTCGATGCCGCGGTGCGTGACGCCGCAGCCCCGTCGCTTGATCGGTTGATGGCGCTGCTCGCCGGCTGATCAGTCGCGCGCCGCCAGCCAGGGCCGCAGCACCGCCAGAAAGCCTGCCGGATTGTCGTTGAAGATGGAATGCGCCGCATCGGGGATTTCAGCAAAGTCGGCGCCGCCCGGAACCTTCGCCGCGAACGCGCTTACCGTTGCAGGGCGCGCTTCGTCATGTTCGCCGGCGACAAACAGGCTGCGCTGGCCATCGAGCTTGGCGAGCAACGGCCGGCCGTCATAATCCTTCAGCGTGCCCGAGGCGGTGAATTCGGCGCGGCCCCACATGTGATTGTAGATGCCTTCCGAGAAACTGCGCGGCAGCGCGGCCTTGTAGGCGGCGATTTCGGGCGGGGACGCGCGCATGCGGACATGGCGGGCGTTGAAGGCATCGGTGGCGGCTTCGCATTGATCGTTCGGCGCAAAACCCGGCGTGTCGCAGCCATCGAGCAGGTCGCGAATCGCCGGCGGCATGCCGTCCTTCAGGGCGCGGGCATCGTTCAGCCACACCTCGGTGGAGACCAGCGGCGATTGTAGCACCACCCCGGCGAGCGCCTTGGGCCGGCGAGCGGCATATTCGAGCGCCACCGTGCCGCCCCAACTGGCGCCGAGCACATGCCAGCGCTTGAGCTTCAAATGGCTTCGGATCGCCTCGAGTTCGTCGACGAAGCGCGCCACCTGCCAGTTCGCCGGGTCGTCGGGCGTCTCCGATCGGCCGCTGTCGAGCTGATCATAAAGGATGACGGCGCGATCGGCCGCCATGGCCGTCGCGTTGAGGAAATACCAGTGCGAACTGCCCGGCCCGCCATGCAACATGACGATCGGCGGGCGTGGGCCATCGAGGTTCCCGTTGACCCGCACATAGACCCGCCCGCCTGGCACCCTGATCATCGCTTCATGATCGGGTTTGATCTGTAGCCCCGGCAGCAGCGGCCCGGTTTCCGCCAGCACCGGCGCAGCAATCGCCGCCGCGGCCCCGGCAAGAACCGTGCGGCGGCTCATCATGCCAGCCGGGCCAATGTGGAATAGCGCGGGTTGTCGACCTTGACCTTGGCGATGACCGCCGCCGTCAGCGCTTCGAGCAGCCCCGGTGTCTCGGGCGTCAACTGCCCGGCGCGCAAACGAC
This sequence comes from Sphingomonadales bacterium, assembly GCA_013298745.1. GTDB lineage: Bacteria > Pseudomonadota > Alphaproteobacteria > Sphingomonadales > Sphingomonadaceae > Sandarakinorhabdus. The sequence continues at coordinate 233 of JAAFIT010000296.1, read as the reverse complement.
CGCAGAGTTCGGCGCGCAACGCATCAAGGCTGGCGTCGTGCCCCATGAAGCCGGCCAGCGCGGCGCGTTCGGCGGCCTGTGGTGCTTGCTCAAGTTCGCGGGCGACGATGGCGAGGGCATTGCCCGCGACCTTGGCGTGAAAGGCGCTGCGGCCCGACAATTCGCCTTCAATGCTCTTCAGGAAATCGGCAACGGCGGTGACCAAAGTCACGGCTTCGATCTGTTCGGCCATC
>JAAFIT010000295.1 GCA_013298745.1 Sphingomonadales bacterium | reverse complement strand
GGGTGGGCGTCAGCACTAGATCAAGGCCGAAATCATCACCCTTGATGTGCGCCACCATGCGGCCATCGGTACGGCGTTCGAGGCGCCAGCCATCGACGTTCACCGCCATGTCGCCGGTTCTGGCGCCCGCCAGCCCGAAGCCACTGCGGGCGATGCGCTGGCCGTGCCGCAACTTGCCGAGTTTGGGATCGGACACGGCGGCATGGGCAAAGATGATCTGGCGCGGCGCAAAGGCGCTGGGGTTGGCGGTATCGCCTGGCAGCTTGCTGCGGAAAAAGGTGATCTGAAAGCCCAGATCCCCGCCTTTGGCGGTCTTCAGCCAGCCGGTGACATACCACCATTCGGTGCGGAAATCGGGGTGTGCACCGTGATCGCGCGGAAAAGCCAGCGTGACGCCGGGCCTGACCACCGCAAACTCCGCCGCATGCAGTGGACCGGCGATCATCAGCCAGAGCAGCAACAGCAGCCGCATCACCAATCATCCCGTACGGCGCGCACCGCGCCGGCCGACAGCGCGCGTCGCCCGGCGATGACGGCGGTGCCTGCTGCCGCCGCCACCAATGCTGCCACCAGCGCCGCGAACAGCCCCCAAGGCAGGATGGTATCCATGGTCCAGTGGAAGGACTGCGGATTGACGACATGGATCAACACTTGCGCCATCACCAGCCCGAGCCCCAGCCCGGCGATGCCGCCGACAAGGCCGAGCCCGGCGCCTTCCGCGGCCAGCATCGCCATGATCTGCGACCGCGTCACGCCGATATGGCGCAGCATCCCGAACTCGCGCGCGCGGGCGAGGGTTTGCGCCGAAAAGCTGGTGGCGACGCCGATCAGCCCGATGATGATGGCAATGGCTTCGAGCGCATAGGTGACGGCGAAACTCTTGTCGAAAATCGCCAGCGCCATCGCCCGCATCTGGCGCGGCTCGGCGAACAGCGTCTGCGGTGCGAGTCCCGGCGGTAACCGCTGGCGCAGCGCCTTGATCGTCGCGCCCGCCTCGGCACCGGGGGCGAGCGTCACCGCGGCTTCGGTTTTCGTCGCGTCGCCGGTCAGCCGCGCGAAATCCGCGTCCGCGATGGCGATGGCGCCGAACTGCCGGGCATAATCGCGCCACACGCCGGCGACAAACACCGGCTGCGCGGCGCCGCCGATCGGCAGCCGCGTGCGGTCACCGGCTTTGAGGCCGTAAAGCCAGCCCATCGGCTCGGACACCCAGATTGCCGTCTCGCCCTTGGGCACGGCCACACCTTTGCCGATCAACGGAAGGTTGGCACTGGGGTTGGCCGGATCGATCGGCTGGGCGCTGAGCATCACCGCCGGCTTGTCGGCGGCGAGGCGCAGCGGCATCTGGCGGACAAAGGCGATGCGCGCCACACCCGGCGTTGCCACCAGCCGTGCTTGTGCCGCGCCATCGAGCCCTGCCGCCTCGGCCCCTTCGACATGGAGATAGACATCGGATGGCAGTACCGCGACCAGCCAGGCGTCGACCGAGCCACGAAAGCTTGTCACCATCACCGCCATCGCCACCATCAGGCTGGTCGAAGCAACGATGCCGCACAGGGCGACAGCGGCCTGTTCGGGCGCACCCCACAGCCGCCGTACCGCCAGATCGAGGGCTGGCGGCAGCGCGGCAAGGCGTTGCAGCGGTGCCAACAGCGCCCGCGCCAGTGCCGGCATCACGGCAATGCCGCCGGCGAGGATCAGCGCCATCGCGGCATAGCCGAGCAGCGGCAGCCCCCACAGCGGCGGCGCCAGCGCCGCCAGTCCGCCCAAGCTGACCAATACTACCCCCGGTAGCGCGGCGGGCCGACGCCGCGGATCGACAAGATCGCCGGCGTTCTTCAATGCCACCGCCGGCCGTGCCCGCCCGGCGGCGAGCGCCGGCACGATGCTGCTGGCGATGGCGACCGCAACGCCAATGCCGGCAAAGGCCAGAGCGGCCAGCGGCGCCGGCGCCAGGTGCGGCGTCACCCCGCGAAAATAGCCGCCGCCCAGATCACCGCCCAGCCGCGTCACCGCGAGATCGGCCAGCCCATGGCCGAGCAGCACGCCGAGCGCCGCCCCCACCACGCCGACGATGGCGCCTTCGATGACAAGCTGCGCCACTAGCGCGCCGCGCCGCAGGCCGAGCACGCGCAGCAACGCAAACTGCGGTCGCCGCCGCGCCACCGCCAGCGATTGCGCCGAATAGACGAGGAAGCCGCCGGTGAGCAGCGCCACCATCGCCAGCATCTCCAAATTGACGCGATAGGCGCGCGACATGGCATCGCTGCGCTGTGCCTCCTGCGCGGCACTCGTCAACGTCGCGTCGGCGGGCAACAGTTCAGCGATGCGCGCCTTGACGGTGTCGCGATCAGCGCCATCCGCCAGCTTGATATCCAGCCGTTGCAGCCGCCCCAATTGCCCGAAGCGCCACTGCGCCGCTGCGATATCGAGCACCGCCAGCGCCTCGGCGGCATCGGCACCGGGTACGATCCCGGCGACGATGAATTGCCGCCGTTGCCCCGCCGCGACCAGCGCCACCGGGCCGCCGATGCGGGCGTGCAGCATGTCCATTGCGGCGCGCGACAGATACAGCGCCTCCGGATCGAACACGGCTATGCCGACGCCCTGCATGGGCGCCGCGACCAGGCTGGGGGTCACCTGCGCAGCGCGCAGGACATCGAGGCCGACGAGCGTCAACCGCTTGCGCCGCTGTGCGGCGCCGCCATCGCCGCTGGCGGTCAGTTCGACCACCGGACTGACCGCTGCGACCCCTTCGACGCGCGCCAGCACCGGATAGAGCTTTTCCGCAAACCCCGCCGGCGAAACGCTGTGCACCTGCATGTCGGCGGCACCGTTGACGGTGCTGATGGCGCTGGCAAAGCTGTCGAGCGCAGCGCGGTTGACGAGATGGACGGCAAAGCCCAGCGCCACGCCCACAGCAATCGCCAGCGCGCCGATGATGGCGCGGCCGGGATGCGCCCGCCATTCGCCCGCAGTCAGCCAGCGCGCCGTGGTGGCGTTGACCAGCGGTTCGCCCGCAATGGCGGCCGCAGCGGTCAAGGCCGCGGAACAAGCCCGGCCGGCCCGAGCACCAGCACGCGGTCCGCCACCTGCGCGGCGCGGTCGCTGTGCGTGACGATCACCGTCCCGGCGCCCGAGGCCCGGGTTTCGGCGACGAACAGCGCCAGCACCCTCTCGGCGGTTTCGGGATCGAGATTGCCGGTCGGTTCGTCAGCGAGGATCAGCGCCGGTGTGTGGACCAGCGCCCGGGCAATGGCGATGCGCTGCATCTCGCCGCCCGAAAGCTGCGCCGGATAATCGCCGCCGCGGTCGCCGAGCCCGACCTTGGCCAGCATTTTGGTGGCGCGATCGATCGCTGCGGGAGCGGGAGCGCGCGCCAGCACCAAAGGCAGCGCGATATTCTGTGCCAGTGTCAGGTGGGGCAGGATGTGGAAGGCCTGAAAGACAAAGCCGATCCGATTGCGGCGCAGCAGCGTGCGGGCATCGTCGTCGAGGCCGGCCAAATCCTGCCCGGCGATGGCGATCTGCCCGGCATCGGCAGTGTCGAGCCCGGCGACAAGATTGAGCAACGTCGATTTGCCGACGCCCGATTCCCCCATGATCGCGACGATTTCGCCCGGCGCCACGGCAAAGGCCAGATCGCGGAACAACTGCCGGCCGCCGGGAACGGCCTTGGCCAAGCCGGTCACTGCAAGCACCGGGGGAAGGGGTTCAGACGTCATCCCGCCTGCCTTAGCCGAGCCGCAGCGGCTGTGCATCGGGGTGTGGCACCATGGCGTTGCTGTGCCGCTTTTGCGTCATGCCTGCCAAATATCCGCGGTGACCCTTCCGGTTTCATCGGTAAAGCGTTACAAGACACGCACAACGCCACAGGAGACACTGCCATACCGACCCCCCCACGCCGCATGATGAACGCCCCGGCGCCGATGAACGGCCCGCGCTATGACGAGTTCATCACTGTCCCCAAGGTCCGCGTCATCGATCAGGACGGGGAAAATCTGGGTGTGCTTTACACCAAGGAAGCCATCGCCACGGCGCATGAAGCGGGGTTGAACCTCGTTGAAGTTTCCCCCGGCGCCGATCCGCCGGTGTGCAAGA
>JAAFIT010000294.1 GCA_013298745.1 Sphingomonadales bacterium | reverse complement strand
CTGGTCGATGACGGTGGGGTTGAGCGTCTTGGCGCGCTTGATCTGGCCGCTGTCGGGCTCCAGCTGGCCGAGCAGCAGCTTGATCAGAGTCGATTTGCCGGCACCGTTCGGGCCGATGATGCCGATCCGATCACCGCGCCGCACCCGCAGGCTCAGATCCCGCAGGATCGGCCGGCCACCAAAGGCCAGCGCGACATGCTGGGCGTCGATCAGCACCTTGGTCTTGCCGTCGTCGCTGGTCGTGGCGATCTTGGCAACCGCGTCACCTGTCGTCATCGCCTTGCGAGCGGCGCGAAGCTCGATCAGCTTGGCCAGTCGGCCCTCGTTGCGGCTCCGGCGGGCGGTGACGCCGCGGAGCAGCCAATGCTCCTCCTGCTTGAGCTTGGTATCGAGTTTGGAGGCGTTCTTGGCTTCCTCAGCGGCCACCCGCTCGGACCACTCCTCGAAACCGCCAAAGCCGACTTCGGCGCGGCGCAGCGCACCCCGATCGAGCCACAGGCAATTACGCGTCAGACGCGTGAGAAAGGTGCGATCATGGCTGATCGACACGAAGCCGCCATTGTAGCGCTCCAGCCAGGATTCGAGCCATTCGATCGCTGCAATATCGAGGTGGTTTGTCGGTTCATCGAGCAGCAGCAAGCCGGGTTCGGAGGCGAGTGCCCGGACGAGTGCAGCGCGGCGACGTTCTCCGCCCGATGCTGTAGCGGCTTCGCGATCAAGATCGGCGCCAAGGCGCGAAGCGACGGACTCAAGCCGATGATCGGGCGGCGCATTGGTGCCGGCACGCACATAATCACCCAAGTTGGCAAAGCCGGTCAGCGCCGGATCCTGTTCGAGGCGGATGATCGACAGGGCAGGGGAGACAGCACGCCGCCCTTCATCAAGGTCGATCTCGCCGGCAATCAGCTTGAGCAGTGTCGTCTTGCCGACGCCATTGCGACCGATCAACGCCAGCCGGTCACGGGCATCGATGGTCAGATCAAGGCCACGGAACAGCCAGGTACCGCCCTGCCGCAGGCCGGCGTTTTCGAGAGTCAAAATCGGTTCGGGCATGGTTCGCCTGTACAATCGCGCGCCGCCAACTGGCCTGTTCAGGGCGAAACTGCAATGGGGCGTGGCGTTGCAGCCACAGTATTGGCAGCACTGTCGCCAAAACTGCGACACCAGATTGACATTCACGGCGCGTTCAGTGGACTTTCAGTAGCAACCATCAACTTTCAATTATCGTAAGTGTCATGCGTTCAGCCGCTGCCCTGCTTCTTCTTGTCTCGACCTGCCTGATGGCGACGCCGTTGCCGGCCGCAGGACCGAATGAGGTCAAGGACTTGGTCGATGCCGGTGAAATCCTGCCTTTCGAACCCATCCGCAACCGGATCATGGCAGATACACGGGGTGATTTTATCGGCACGGAGTTTGATCACACGACCCGACGCTACCGGTTTCGGTTTCTTGTCAACGGCAATGTCGTCAACGTTGATGTCGACGCCCGAACCGGCAAGCGCTTGAATAGCCGCCGAAGCTACTGAGCCGACACAGCGCCGACGAACTGGCGAAAACAGATCACTATTTCTCAATCGGTCGATGCCGATGCATAAGGGTTGAATATGCGTATCCTAGTTGTTGAAGACGAACCCAATCTGCTGCGCCAGCTGAAAAGCGGGCTGGAAGCTGCCGGCTATGCCGTGGACACCGCGGCTGATGGCGAAGACGGCCTGTATCTGGGCAGCACCGAAACCTATGATGCGGTGATCCTCGATCTCGGCCTGCCGGAAATCGACGGGCTCACCGTGCTCGATCGTTGGCGCAAGGATGGTCGCGCCATGCCGGTACTGGTGCTGACGGCGCGTGACAGCTGGTCCGACAAGGTTGCCGGGCTTGATGCCGGCGCTGATGATTATCTCGCCAAGCCGTTCCAGACGGAGGAATTGATCGCCCGGCTGCGTGCCCTGATCCGCCGCGCTGCCGGCAAGGCGACGTCGGAACTGGTGGCCGGCGCCGTGCGTCTCGACACCCGGTCAGGCCGGGTCAGCCTGAACGGCGAGCCCGTGAAGCTGACAGCGCAGGAATTCAAGCTGCTGAGCTATCTCATGCACCACAAGGGCAAGGTGATCAGCCGGACCGAACTGATCGAACATATCTATGATCAGGATTTCGATCGCGATTCCAATACGATCGAAGTGTTCATAACGCGCATCCGCAAGAAACTGGGCTCTGACCTAATCAGCACGACTCGCGGCCTTGGCTACAGCCTCACCGACGTTGACTGATCAGCGACGACGCTGGTCGCTCGCCGGATCGCTCCGGCTGCGCATGATTGCGCTGGCCGCGGCGTGGATCATCCCCCTGCTGGCGGTGGGCGGCTTAGCACTCGACAGGGCGCTGGTCGGTATTCTTACCAACAATTTCGATGCCCAGCTTGAATACACCTTATCGGGAATGATCAACACCGCCGATTTCGATGAAACCGGGGATTTAAGGTTTTTCCGCGAGTTGGGTGACCAACGCTACGACGAACCCTATTCCGGCCTATACTGGCAGGTATCGACCGAAGGTCAGCAGCCGTTTCCGTCGCGATCCTTGTGGGACAGGTGGTTGCCCGCCAAGCCGAACACCGACTGTGTGACGCCGTGCCATTATACCAGCAGCAACTTCCCCGGCGAACCTTTGCGTGTCGTCGGGCGCAGCGTGCGTTTTCCGGGATCGCCGGTGCAATTCTATTTCCAGGTCGCACAATCGACCCGTGACCTTGAATCGCAGGTGCGCCAGTTGCGCAGCGTGCTGTTCTGGGGTCTGACGGTCCTCGGCGTCGGGTTGTTGACGTTGGCGGCGCTGCAATCGACCTATGGCCTGTCGCCACTCGGTCGGATCAGCCGCGCCATTGCCGCGATCCGGTCTGGCCAGGCTAGCCGCGTCGATGATGATTTCCCCGATGAGATCGAACCTCTCGTCAGCGAAATCAATGAATTGCTCGATTATTCCGAGCAGCAGCGTGAGGCAGCACGGCGCCATGCCGGCAATCTCGCCCACGCTTTGAAGACGCCGATGAGCGTGCTTGTCGGTGAGACGCGGGGCCGTAACGACCCCTTGGCGCAGGTCGTGATGACGCAGGTGCAGGTGATGCGACGCCATGTCGATCATCAATTGGCGCGGGCGCGGGCGGCCGGGCAGCGCGGCACCTCGGCGGCACGCACCCCGGCGTGGCCGGCGGTGGAAGCGATTGTGCGCACCGTGGGTCGCATTCATGGCGGCCGCGATGTCACCATCGATCTGGCCGGCGACCAGGCCAAAGTGTTCCGGGGCGATCGGCAGGACCTCGACGAAATGGTCGGCAATCTGGTCGATAATGCCGCCGTGCACGGCGGTGGCCGCGTGTTTGTCACGATCGGCGGCGGGCCGGGCATGCTGGAAATCTGTATCGAGGACGATGGCAAGGGAATTCCCGCCGCTGCCCGTGCGCGACTGTTCGAACGCGGCGAGCGGCTCGATACCGACAAACCGGGAACCGGATTGGGCCTCGCCATCGCCCGCGATGTTGCCGAACTTTACGGCGGCACGATCGCGCTCGACGAATCGGAAGATCTCGGCGGCCTGCTGGTGCGCCTCAACCTGCCGGCGGCCGACGCCTGAGCAGGGCGCCTGCGTCAGCGTTCAGCGGCGACCTGGTGGTGGCGAATCACTTCGTCGATGATGAACCGCAGGAACTTTTCGGAAAATTCGGGATCAAGGTTGGCCGTTTCGGCGAGGCTGCGCAGTCGGGCGACCTGCGCGGCTTCGCGGCCCGGATCGGCAGGCGGCAGACCAGCCGTCGCCTTGTAGCGGCCAACGGCTTGGGTGATCTTGAAGCGTTCGGCGAGCATGAAGACCAGCGCCGCATCGATATTGTCGATGCTTTCGCGGTACCGGAGCAGCGTATCGTCAGCCATGCGTCACCCTATGCTTCCATCGGCTTTTGTCACCGTCACCTTTGCGGCGGATGCGCGCGCTGGCAAGCCACAGGGTTGCACCTTTTCGAACTGCGGTTAAGGACAGAGATGTGACCGCAACCGTTCATCCGCTCCACGGTCGACCGCCGGCGTCGATTTCCCGCCTTGTTGCGCTGACGGCGCCGGGGCTG
>JAAFIT010000293.1 GCA_013298745.1 Sphingomonadales bacterium | reverse complement strand
GCCGATGAAGCCGCGCTCGCCGAACGCCTCGCCTGGTCGGACGCGAGCTTCGCGCGCATCGAAGACGCGCCCGATGACGAGCTTTACATCCTGCTGCTCGAACAGACGCTGACCGGCCGCATCGGCGGCTGCGGCATGGTGTTCAGCCGCATCGGCGCGCGCTGGCCGTTCTACAGCTACAAGATCGGCGTGCTGAGCCAGACCTCCAAGGCGCTGGAGCGGACCTTTGCGCTGCCGTTCCTCAATCTCGTCACCGATCATGATGGCGCCAGTGAAGTCGGCGGGCTTTTCCTCCACCCCGATCTGCGCACCGGCGGGCTGGGGCGCTTGCTGGCGCGGTCGCGCTATTTGTTCGTCGCGCAGCACCGGGCGCGCTTCGGCGACAAGATGCTGGCGGAACTGCGCGGTGTCCTCGATGACGATGGCAATTCGCCATTCTGGGATGCGCTCGGCGCCAAATTCTTTGGCATGACCTTCCCCGAAGCCGATGCCTTCAACGGTGTGCATGGCAGCCAGTTCATCGCCGATCTGATGCCCAAGCACCCGATCTACACGGCATTGCTACCCGAAAGCGCCCGCGCCGTTATCGGCCAGCCGCACCGCAGCGGCCGCGCCGCCCTGGCGATGCTCGAGACCGAAGGCTTCCATTACGACAATTATGTGGACATTTTTGATGGCGGCCCGACGGTAACAGCGCGCACCGACCAGTTGCGCACCGTGCGCGAGTCCGTCTCGGCGCCGGTGGCGCGGCTGTGCATGACGGGGACGGGCTTTGTCCGGTCGCTGGTGGCGAGCGGGCGTCTCGCGGATTTCCGCGCCTGGATCGGCCATGTCGGCGCCGAGATCGAAGGCTGTGCGCTGCCGGCGGGCGAGGCGGCGGCGATGGGCGTGACGATAGGAGACGAGGTGCGCCATGTCGGCTTTTGAATCGATCAATCCTTGCACCGGTGAGGTGATCTGGCAGGGCGCCGCCGGCGATGTCGGCGCGGCGGTAACGAAAGCGCGGGCCGCGGCGGCGCTCTGGGGCACCACGCGTCTCGATGATCGCATCGAGGTCGCCAATCGCTTCAAGGCGGTGGTGACGTCGCGTGCCGATGCTTTTGCGCGATTGATCGCCACCGAAACCGGCAAGCCGCTTTGGGAGACAAAGACCGAAGTCGCCTCGGTCGCGGCAAAGGTCGATATTTCAATCCAGGCGCAGGCCGAGCGCGCCGGCATGCGCAGCGGCAGCGTCGGCGGCGTCCGCCAGGTGCTGCGCCACAAACCGCACGGCGTTCTCGCAGTGCTGGGGCCGTACAATTTTCCGGCGCATCTGCCCAACGGCCATATCGTGCCGGCGCTGCTGGCGGGGAACACCATCGTTTTCAAACCGTCCGAGCTGACCCCGGCAGTCGCCGACTTCATGGTCGATTGCTGGGCGGCTGCCGGCTTGCCCGAGGGCGTGGTGACTATCGTCCACGGCGGCGGTGAGACCGGGCGCGACCTTGCCACTGCCGATATCGACGGCCTGTTGTTCACTGGCTCGGCGCATGTCGGGGCGGCGCTGGCGCGGCAGTTCGCCGAAACACCGGGCAAGATCCTGGCGCTGGAAATGGGCGGCAACAATCCGTTGATCATCTGGGATCTGGCACCCGACGCGCTTGATGCCGCGGCGGCGCTGATCGTTCAATCGGCCTATCTTTCGGCTGGGCAGCGCTGCACCTGCGCGCGGCGGTTGATTGTGCGTGATGGCTTTGAAGGCCCGCTGCTCGATCGCGTCACGGCGCTGATCGACCGCCTGGTCATCGGTGGGCAGTTCGATGAACCGCAGCCGTTCATGGGGCCGGTGATCGCCAATCGCGCTGCCGATGGGCTGGTGGCGGGCGCTGCGGCGCTGGTGGCGAAGGGCGCGCGCGTCATTCGTCCGCTGGAGCGTCGGCAAGCTGACCGGCCGTTCCTGTCCCCGGCGCTGTATGACGTCACCGGGCTGACGGGCCTGCCCGACAGCGAATTGTTCGGGCCGTTCCTGCAGATGACGCGCGTCGCCGATTGGGATTCCGCCATCGCCGCCGCCAATGCGACGCGCTTTGGTTTGTCCGCCGGCCTGATCGGCGGCGATGCGGCGCTTTATGATCGCTTCTGGACGCAAAGCCGCGCTGGCGTCGTCAACTGGAACCGGCCGACCAATGGCGCCGCTTCCAATGCGCCCTTCGGTGGCATCGGCTTGTCGGGCAATCACCGCCCCAGCGCCTATTATGCCGCCGATTACAGCGCCTGGCCGGTGGCGAGCCTTGAGGCCGATGCGCCCGAGGGGAGCATCAGCGTGGGGCTTTCCGCATGATCCGCGAAATCAACTTCGATGGCCTGATCGGCCCGACGCATAACTATGCAGCACTTTCCTTCGGCAATCTCGCGAGCGCGTCGAACGCCGGGGCGACGAGCCGCCCGCGCGAAGCCGCGCTGCAAGGGCTGGCGAAGATGCGCTTTGCCATGTCGCTGGGGCTGACCCAGGGGTTCCTGCTGCCGCTCGAACGCCCTAATGCGGCCTGGCTGCGGCAACTGGGCTTTGCGGGTGATGACGCGGCGGTGTGTGCCGCCACTTATGCCGCCGATCCGCGGTTGTTCGCGCAGGCCTGTTCGGCGTCGTCGATGTGGACCGCCAATGCGGCCACCGTCTCGCCGGCCGCTGATACCGCCGATGGCCGCACGCACTTGAGCGTCGCCAATCTGTCGCGGATGACTCACCGGAGCATCGAACACACCGAAACCCTGGCGCAGTTGCGACTTGCCTTTGCCGATCCGGGCTTTTCCGTGCACCCGGCCGTGCCGGCGACGTTCGGTGATGAAGGCGCCGCCAACCACATGCGGCTGACCGCGCGGCATGGCGAGCCGGGTGTAGAAGTCTTTGTTTATGGCGAGGAGGGCGGCAAGTTCCCCGCCCGCCAGAACCGCCGCGCCTCCGAAGCCGTCGCTCGCCGCCATGGGCTTGACCCGGCCTGGACCCTGTTTGTCGCGCAAAGCCAGACGGCGATCGATGCCGGCGCCTTCCACAATGATGTCGTTGCGGTCGCCAATGAACATGTGCTGTTCGCCCATGAACACGCCTTCGCCGACCCGGCGCAGTTGAAGGCCGATCTGGCGCGGCTGATGCCCGGTGCTATCGTTGTCGAAGTGCCGGCGAGCGCTGTCAGCCTCGCCGATGCGATCGCGTCCTATCTGTTCAATTCGCAACTGGTGACGCTTCCGGATGGCACCATGGCGCTGATCCTGCCGATGGAATCGCACGACTGTGCACCGGTAAAGGCCTATCTCGATGCGCTGGTCGCCGGAAATGGCCCGATCCGTGCCGTTCACTATGTCCAGGTGCGCGAATCGATGCGCAATGGCGGCGGCCCCGCCTGCCTGCGCCTGCGCGTCGTTGCCGATCCCGCGACCATCGATGATCGCTTCCTGCTCGATGCCGCCAAGGCCGACCGGCTGGAAGCGCTGGTCACCCGGCACTGGCCCGAAGCCATTGGCCCGAACGACCTCGGCAACCCCGATCTCTGGGCGCAGGCCTGGGCGGCGCGCAAGGCGCTGCTGGCCGAACTGGGGTTCTGAGGCGCGACCCCGGTCCGAAACTCAATGCGGCAGATCGAGCAGTCCGGCCGCAAGCGCGGCTTTGACATGGTCGATGAAGGCGCGGAGTTTGGGGACGACCTGACCGCTGGCGGCATAGTGTAGAAAGAGGCCGGGGCTGGTCGGGGCGAAGCGATCAAGGACGCGTTCGAGGCTGCCGGCGGCAAGTTGAGCAGCGACAAGGGGTTCGCTGACCTGAGCAAGACCGAGGCCGCGTTCGGCGAGCGCGATCGACGTTGCATATTCGTTGACGATGACCCGGCCCTTGACCGCAACGTCGATGCTGCGCGTGCCGTCACTGAGGCGCCAGGGCAGCAGCGCGCCGCTGCCGGCGAGCCGCTGGCGGATGCAATCATGGGATTTGAGGTCGGCCGGGGCCTGGGGGCGACCGCGGGAATCGAGATAGTCCGGGGTGGCGACGATGATGTAGCGGAAGGGTGCCGACAGGCGAAGGCAGATCATGTCGGCTTCGAGCAGCTCGCCGATGCGAATGCCGGCATCATAGCCGCTGGCAGCGAGAT
>JAAFIT010000292.1 GCA_013298745.1 Sphingomonadales bacterium | reverse complement strand
GCGATGCTGATGAAGCCCTTGATCTCGGGACGGCGCATCAGCAACTGCATGCCGATCCAGGCGCCGAACGAAAAGCCGCCGACCCAGGTGGTGTGGGCTTCGGGGTTGAACTGCTGCATCCAATCGAGCGCCGACGCCGCGTCGCTCAATTCGCCGATGCCGTTGTCGAAGGTGCCCTGGCTGCGCCCGACGCCGCGGAAATTGAAGCGCAGCGTTGCGAAACCGCGCTTCACGAAGCTGTTGTACATTGCCATGACGATCGGGTGGTTCATCGTGCCCTGCGCCGGATGCGGCTGCAGCAGGATCGCCACCGGGGCGCGCGGCCGGCTGGCGGGCTGGTAACGGCCTTCAAGGCGGCCTTCGGGGCCGGCAAAAATCACTTCGGGCATGGGAGGTTTCCGGTATCTGAAAGCTGATGGCGCAACCCGCGCCTTATCCCCTATATGAGAGCGATGGGCGAAATCGCAACGAAAAGCCGCATCTATCTCGATCATGCCGCAACAACGCCGGCAAAACCGGCGGCAATTGCGGCACTGGCCGAGGCAGCAGCGACCATCGGCAACCCGGCTTCGGTGCACAGCGGTGGCCGCGCCGCCAACGGCATCATCGAACGGGCGCGCGATGCCATCGCCGCCTGGGCCGGCTGCCGCGCCGATGCGGTGGTGTTCACCAGCGGCGGCAGCGAGGCGCTGGCGCTGGCGCTCAACACGCCGTGGCGGGTGCTGGCCGGGGCGACGGAACACAGCGCCGTGCTGGCGGCGCGGCCCGATGCGACGTTGATCCCGGTGGATCGCGACGGGTTGATCGATCTGGCGGCCTTGGCGGAGGCACTCAAGGCCGGCCCGGCGCTCGTCGCGGTCCAGCACGCCAACAACGAAACCGGCGTCATCCAGCCGATTTCGGACATCGCGGCGGTGGTCGCGGCGGCGGGCGGCCGGTTGCTCGTCGATGCGGTGCAGTCGGCCGGCAAGTTACCACTGCCCGCCGCAAATTATGTCGCGGTTTCGGCGCACAAGCTCGGCGGCACGCCGGGAACCGGGGCGCTGATCGCGCGCGATCCGGACACGCTGGTGGCGGTGCAGCGCGGCGGCGGCCAGGAACGCGGGCTTCGCGGTGGCACGCCCAACCTGCCCGGCATCGCTGCCTTTGGCGCCGCGATCGCCGAGACGGTCGATTGGGACCCGATTGCTGCGCTGCGCGACCGGCTGGAGGCGCGGTTGGGCACGACGGTTCACGGGTCAGGCGCGCCGCGACTGCCCAACATTTCAAGCCTCGCCCTGCCCGGCGTGGCGGCCGGAACGCAGGTGATGACGCTCGATCTGGCGGGGTTCATGGTCAGCGCCGGCGCCGCCTGCTCGTCGGGGAAGGTCGCGACAAGCCATGTGCTGACCGCGATGGGGCTGGATGCTGCGGCGGGTGAAGCCATCCGCGTCAGCCTCGGCCCGGCCACGACGGCAGCCGAGATCGACGCCTTCGCCGACGCCTGGTTGGCGATGGCGACGCGGTTGAAAAGGCGCGCCGCATGACGATGCCGATCTATCTCGATTATGGCGCGACGACGCCGCTCGACCCGGCGGTTGCAGAGGCGATGCTGCCCTGGGGCGTCGAAGGCTTCGGCAATCCGCACAGCGCGCACATGTGGGGTTACGAGGCCAAGGCGGCAGTCGAACTGGCGCGGGACAGCGTCGCAAGGCTGCTCGGCACGGCATCCGAAACCATCGCCTTCACCAGCGGCGCCACCGAAAGCGCCAATTGGGCGATCAAGGGCCTGATGACCCACCCCCACCAGACGCGCCGCCGCATCGTGACGGTCGCCACCGAGCACAGTTGCGTGCTCGAAACCTGCGAGTATCTGGCGACACTGGGCGCACAACTGACGGTGCTGCCGGTCCGCGTATCTGGCGACACTGGGCGCACAACTGACGGTGCTGCCGGTCCGCGCCAACGGCCTGCTCGACCTCGGCGACTTCGAACGTGCCATGGGCGAGGATGTCGCGCTGGTCTCGGTGATGCTCGTCAACAACGAGATCGGCGTCATCCAGCCGATCGCCGACATCGCCCGCATCGCCCACAGCTTTGGCGCAGTGGTTCATTGCGACGCGGCGCAGGCGTTCGGGAAGATCCCGATCGATGTCGAAGCAATGGGCATCGATCTGCTCGGGCTGACGGCGCACAAGATCTATGGCCCCAAGGGCGTCGGCGCGCTCTACCGCCGCCCCTTCACGATGCTGACGCCGCTGATGCACGGCGGCGGGCAGGAAGATGGCCGATCGGGGACACTGCCGACGGCGCTGATTACTGGGCTCGGTGCGGCCGCGCGCATCGCAAGTGAACGCATGGCCAGGGATACGGCGCACGCGCAGGCGCTTGCGGATCAGCTGCTCGCGGGACTTACGGTGCCATTCGCTGTCAATGGCGACCGCGCCGCGCGTTGGCCCGGAAACCTCAATCTCGCCTTCCCCGGCGTTGCGGTGCCGCTGCTGAAGCAACTTCCGGGTCTCGCGCTGTCCTCCGGATCGGCCTGCGCCGCCGTGACGGGGCGGCCGAGCCACGTGCTCAAGGCGCTCGGGCTTTCGGATGCTGAGGCGCGAGCATCGCTACGGCTCGGCTTTGGCCGCTTCACGACGGCGAAAGAAGTTGATATTGCAGCGCAGCAAATCAACGCCGCGGTGTCGCGGTTGCAAACCGAGGCCGCCTGACCATCACCATGATCGAAGTGCATTTCGTCTCCGCCGATGGCACCACCGAAAAGATCGTCGCCGCCGCTGCCGGCACGCGCTTGCTCGATCTGGCGCAGGCCAATGGCCAGCCGCTGGAAGGCACCTGCGAAGGCGCCATGGCGTGTTCGACCTGCCATGTGCTGATCAGCGGCGACGATGCCGCCAGGCTGCCACCGCCGAGCGACGAGGAAGAAGACATGCTCGATTTCGCGGTTGGCGCGTCGCGGGCGTCACGCCTCGCCTGCCAGATCCTGCCGATATCGCCAAACTGACGGTCCGGATGCCACCAGGATCGGTGGACATGAGCCGCCGCTGAAAATCCTTGCGCTGTGTCGGCGTGTCGCCATAGCAAGGCTGAAACTATCGGGACCGACTGAGATGCGCTTCGCCTTCACCGCCGCCTTTGCCGCCGCCTTGCTCGCTACAACCGCCGCGCAGGCGCTGGCACCGAGTGCGACGACATCATCACCCTTCGACACGCCGGTGATGGATCTGAAGCCCGGCCAATGGATCTGGGATGATCGCATTGCCCCCGCCGGACCGATCATGGTTGTCGTCAATCTCGCGACGCAGCGGGCCTATGTCTATCGCAACGGCGTCCGCATCGGCGTAACGACCGTGTCATCGGGCAAGCCGGGCAAGAAGACGCCGACGGGCATTTTCACGATCCTGCAGAAGAACAAGGACCATAAGTCCAACCTCTATAACAGCGCGCCGATGCCTTATATGCAGCGGCTGACCTGGGACGGCATTGCGCTCCACGCCGGCAATCTACCTGGCTATCCGGCCAGCCATGGCTGCATCCGCATGCCACTGGAGTTTTCAAAACTGCTGTTCGGCGTCAGCAACATGGGGATGACCGTGGTCGTCACCGATGAAAAGGGCCCGGCGCTGCAGCCGGAAAAGGTTGTGGACAACGCCTTCCTGTCGACGATCGACCCCAAGGGCAAGCCGAACAGCTCGCTTGAGAATCCGCTCGGTCCGGACGAGATTTCGCGCTGGACGCCGGAACGTTCGCCGACGGGCCCTGTCACCATCATGGTTTCCACCGGCAGCGAGCGCATTCTTGTCTATCGCAACGGCATCGAGATCGGCCGCAGCCGCATCGGCGTACCAAAGGGCTTTGACATGGGCACCCGCGCTGCGCAGTTCGCCGGCCGCGATGCCAATGGCGTGGCGCAATGGGTCTATCTCGGCATCCCCGGCTATGAAGAGCGCAAGGGCCAGAATGTCGATCAGAACGCCATCAACATGGTGAAGATCCCGCCGCAATTCTATGCCAACATGCGCAACGTCGTCGGCGAAGGCACTACGCTGCTCGCCACCGATGGCGGGCTGACGCAAGGTTCGTCGGGCAAGGGCCTGACGGTGCTGACCAGCGACTGAGTCCGCTTCGGGGGACTTGCCC
>JAAFIT010000291.1 GCA_013298745.1 Sphingomonadales bacterium | reverse complement strand
AACTCTATTACAGCGTCGATGGCGATGTGACCTCCTTCGCCGTCTTCATCCAGAAATGGCTGACCGCCAACAACCGCTGGGCCTCGCCCAAGGCGATTGTCGGGGAAAGCTATGGCGGCCGGCGCGCGGCAGCGCTGACCCGAAAGCTTGCCGAAGGCTTCAACATCAACCTCAACCGCGTCGTGCTGCTGTCGCCCGAATTCCGCATGGATCTTGCCGACGGGCAATATGGCCTGATCGCGCCGATGACGCTGTTGCCCAGCCAGGCCGCCATCGCCAGCTTTCACGGTCTGTCGACGATGAAGGACCTTTCGGGCCTGAAGGCGGTCGAGGATTATGCGCTTGGGGAGTATGTCAGCGGGCTTGCGTCTCTGGGCTTTGCGACCGAAGCCCAGAGAGCGGCCTTCTTCACCAAGGTCGGCGGGCTGATCGGCATCGATCCCGCCGTCGTCGATCGTCACAATGGCCGGGTTTCGGAAAGCGTCTTCTGCGCCACATTGCTGTCAAAGCGCGGGCAGGTCGTTGATTCCTATGACGGCTCGCAGATCAGCGGCAACCCGACGCCGCAATCCGAGGAACTTGGCGTCTTCGATCGATCGGTGTCGGTCCTCGGCGGCATCCTGCTGCCACCGTTTCTCGATTATGTCCGCACGACGCTCGGCTATGTCAGCGATCGCCCCTACAATGTCCTCAATCTCGCGGTGAATGCGAGCTGGAACCGCGCCGAACCCGGCGGTGGCGCCGACGACCTCGCCATTGCGCTGGCCCAGAATCATGACCTCAAACTGATGGTCAACAACGGCACCTATGATCTCGGCTCGAATTACATGATGCCACGTTATCTGCTGAGCGAAGTCACCCGCGACCGCAGCGCCCGCGAGCGCACCGGCTTCAACCTGTATGAAGGCGGCCACATGTTCTATTTGCGCACCAACAGTCGCGCACAGCTGGCCAAGAACGTGCGTGAGCTGTTCGAAACGCGACCCTGACAACCCTGCCGTGTCAGCGGTTCCACATCTGCCGCCAAGCCGGCATCAGGGCGGCGTCACCTCGACGAGCAGCTTGCCGAAGTTGCCCCCGGTGTAGAGGTCCTTCACCGCCGTCGCGGCATTCTCGAGGCCGGGGCGGATGTCCTGCCGGGTCTTCAGTCTGCCTTCCATCATCCAGCCGAGCATCGCCGCACCGCTTTCGGCGAAGCGCGGCGCGAAATCGGTGACGATGAAGCCGCGCACCGTCAGCCGCCGCATCAGCATCATCGTCCAGAAACCGGGCGGCTCACTGGCTTCAGTGGCGTTGTAGCTGGAGATCATCCCGCACAGCGGAATCCGCCCGAACAGCTTCATGCGTTCGAGCACGGCGACCATGATATCGCCACCGACCTGTTCGAAATTGATGTCGATGCCTTCAGGGGCCAGCCGGTCGAGCTCGGCGCGCACATCCTGCGATTTATAGTCAATGCAGGCATCGAAACCGAGTTCGTTGACGACATAATCGCACTTGGCCTTGCCGCCGGCGATGCCGATGACCTTGCAGCCCTTGATCCTGCCGATCTGGCCGACAATCTGGCCGACACCCCCGGCCGCGGCGCTCACCACCAGCGTCTCGCCCGGCTTGGGCTGGCCGATATCGAGCAGGCCGAAATAGGCGGTGGGGCCGACAAGGCCGAGCGTACCGAAGGATGCCGCCAACGGCACGCCGGGAATTTCCGGCAGCCGCGACAGGCCGGTGCCATCGGTGACAATCAGATCGGCCCATTCGCCAAGGCCGGCGTAAAGGTCGCCAGGGTTGACGCCCTCCTTGCGGCTTTCGACCACACGACCGCAAACGCCGCCGCGCATGGCGGCGCCGACTTCGACCGGCGGCATGTACTGCTCCTGGTCGCTCATCCAGATGCGGTTGGTCGGATCGAGCGAGAGATAGGTGACGCGCAGGCTGAACTGACCGTCCTTCAACGCCGGAACGGCTTCGTTGCCATAGACAAGGTCGCCATCGGCGATATCGCCCACCGGGCGCTTCGCCAGCCGCCAGACATTGCGGTTCGTCATTTTCCGTCTCCCCTCAGCACATCCGCGAGCAACATATCGATCGCCGCGATGGCAACCGGCTCGTCAAGAGCTGGAGCATGGCCGACCCGCGGCACTTCGACCATCCGCGATGGCAACCGGCTCGTCAAGAGCTGGAGCATGGCCGACCCGCGGCACTTCGACCATCCTCAATTGCGCAGGCTGAGCACCGGCAGTCCCGCCAGCGCTTCGAACGCCAGCCACAGATCGGTTCCGGCATCGCCGTGCGGCAGGCGGAACGGCTCGGCGATGCGCGGATCATAGTCGAAAACAATGCGCCCGGATGCCGACAGCCGGCACAATCGCTTGGCGAAGGCGAGCCAATCGACGAGTTGCCAATCGGGGTAGCTGGCGGCGTTGCGCTGGGCGAGATCGCGCGCCGCGTGAATCCAGGTCGGCCAGTTGCCGACCCGCCCGACATTGGCGCGCAACCGTGCCAGTCCGGCGGGTTCGACCGATGGCCCGAAATCATTGAGGATGACCCCGGCCATTCGGGCGCGGTGCCCTGTCGTCAGTTGCAGCGCCAGCGCGCCACCAAGCGACGAGCCGATCACGACGAAACGATCAACGCCGGCTGCCGCGATCAGCAACCCCAGATCGAGCAGATAGGTGAGCGGCACATAGGTGAGCGAATCGCGCGGCCAGGCCGATTCGCCGCGGCCACGCAGATCCACCGCAATCACACGCCATTCCCCTGCCAGCCGCCGCGCGAGAGCCTCGAAATCGGCGCTGTTGCGGGTAAGGCCCGCGAGGCACAACAATGTCGGGCGATCCGCGGGCCCCGGCATCTCGCGATAATGCAGGCGCAAACCATCGCGCGACCAGAACCAGCCATCGGTCCAGTCCGGTGTTCGACCCGCAGAAGACGTCGCGACCGCCATGCCGTTGATTATCGCACCCTTTGATGACAGCAGCAGCACCGAGCCTGCGCAGCCCGGTGCCGTTTGTCTACCACCGCGTAACGCTGGCATCCGCACTGTCAGATGATTTTGACAGCCGGCGCCGCTTTGTCTTATAGAGACGTGTCCCGGGGGGGATAAGGAAGAACCATAACCGTGGCAACGCGCGCGATCGATTTCGTCAAGGCTCCCCAATCGCAAAAGCCCCAGGCCAGCGTGAAGGCCGAGGTGCGCACCGATAGTCGCGCCCGTCGTTATGACCCGGCCGAAACCAAGCAGCGCGTTCTCGCCGCTGCCCATATGCTGTTTTCGACAAAGGGCTTCGCCAACACCGGCACCGCCGACATCGCGCGCGAAGCCGATGTGTCGGAAGGGTCGATCTTCTATCACTTCGGCTCGAAGAAGGCGCTGCTTGCCGAACTCGGCGTTCGCCACGGCCGGATGATGATCGAAGCCATGGAACAGGGCGACGCGCTCGAAGACCTTGAACCCGGCATCATCATTCCGCGGGTGTTCGAATTCTGCCGCAATAACATCCTGTGGGAGGGCATGGGCGGCGATCCGTGCGAGGGCGGCGCTGCAACCGGACCCAAAGCCGCGATGGCCAAAAGCGAAGACGCGGAGCCATTTTATCACGCTGCCAAGGACACCACGACCGAGTGGATCTTGCGCCAGATGCGAATCGCAATGGCCAAGCGCGGCATTACCGGTGTCGAAATCGATATTGCCGCGTCCTTCACGCATCATATCGTTGGCGATGCCATCGATCGCGTCTTGACGGCGCCGACCGCCGAAGAGGCCGCCCGCGTCGAGAAGGAAACCGTGCGCTTTGTCCGGGCCGCCTGCGGCTATTCGAGCCACTGAGTCGACCCTGACAACGTTTCGCCCGGAACGGGCCATTTTGGAACTCGGTGACGGCTTTTTCGATCCCGTTGCGCCTGCCGATTTTCCCGCCACCATTCTGCGTTTCCGCAATGATCGCGCCGCCGTCGAGATTGGCCTCGACGTGCTGACGGACGCAGTCTGGCTGCAGCATTTCGGCCGCTTCCAGCCGCTCCCCGGCAGCCTCGAAACGCCGCTGGCGCTGCGCTATCACGGCCACCAGTTCCGCACCTACAACCCCGATCTCGGCGATGGCCGGGGCTTTCTGTTCGCCCAATGCCGGGAT
>JAAFIT010000290.1 GCA_013298745.1 Sphingomonadales bacterium | reverse complement strand
AAGCAAAAGACTCGCGCTTGCGGAAGCGAGCCTGCTCGGTTTCCATATCCCGCATGGCTTCAGTATCGGATATGCCGTTGTGCGGCCAATCGGCACTGCGCGTAAACGTCTTTTGCAAGTGCTCGACCGATGACATGTAGGCATCGAAGTCGATCTTTACCAAGTCGGGGCCTAGCGGCACGATCCTGAAATATTCGGTTTCGACAAGCGTTGGAGCGTTGAAATCTGCCGGGACAAAGGATGACCTCGGTTCAGGGGCAGCCCTTACCGCCATCGAAGATTCTGTGACCTGCGGCGAATCTGCGGTTGCTGCGGATACTTCGGCGCTTGCCAGACACGCGCCGATTGTCAGCATCACCAGCGCCAGACCTGTGCCAGTCATATTCGAACGCACCATGTCTGTTCCTCCAATGTGAGCGCCCTGTCGAGTTCGTCGCGCATTTCGAAGGTGGATGGCATTCGCGGTCAACACAATGCTCGCAAATGGACAATAGTCGACGGTTCCGGGCAAGCTGAACGAATGGAAGTTCCCCGGGTCGGCGTGGCCGAGCCGTCCAGGGTGGAAACACCGTTCGACGCCGCACAATTGGCAGATTTCAACAAAGCATTGGAGGCCCGACCGGGAATCGAACCCGGGTTCACGGATTTGCAGTCCGTTACGTCACCACTCCGCCATCGGGCCGCGCCAGAAACGCGCCGAAATCACGCTGCTTGGCGCGCTTCGGAGGCGCTCCTTAGCAATGCCGCTTGGCGAGAGCAACCTTGATGGCTAGATGGGAGGCGATTGGGCCGAATTCGATTGCGACCCGATACCGTTGCCGATAGCGGTGCCCCAAATTTGCGAGAGCCTGACAAGACCATGGCCACCACCCTTGCCTCCCCCACTTCGCTGGCCGGTCGTCGCCAGACAATGATCGACAGCCAGTTGCGCACGGTCGGCGTCATCGACAGCGACGTGATCAGCGCCTTCGAAGCCATTGACCGCGAAGCCTTTGTGCCCGCCGATTTCGCCAGTCTCGCTTATGCCGATGCCGCCATCGAAGTTGCGCCGGGTCGCTGGCTGCTCGAACCGATGGCGCTGGCACTGTTGCTGCAGAACGCCCGTGTCGTCCCGTCGGACCGGGTGCTCGTCGTCGGCGCCGCCACGGGTTATTCGGCAGCGATCATCGGCCATATCGCCGCCCGCACCCTGGCATTGGAAAGCGATGCCGGGATGGCCGCCGTGGCGCGCAATGCCGGCCTTGACGTCGTCGAAGGCCCGCTGGCCGCCGGCTGGGCAGCAGCCGCGCCCTATGATCTCATCCTGTTCGAAGGCAGCATCGAATTCGTTCCGCCGGCGCTAGCCGCGCAGCTTGCACCCGGTGGGCGCGTCGCGGCTGTGGTGCGCCATGGTAGCGTCGCCAGCGCCCATGCCGGCCCTGTCCTTGCCGACGGGCGTATCGGCGGCCTGGCGTTCCTCGAAGTCGCCGCGCGCCCCCTGCCCGGCTTTGCCCGGCCGCAGGGCTTCAGCTTCTGAAGCTCAGCGCTCAGGGCTTTGGCGGGCCCTGGACACTGGCGTCCTGCGCAATGGTGTCGACCGTGCGCGTCGATTGCTGTTCCGGCAGCTTGCGGCCCGACCAATCGAAATAGCTGCCATTTGCATGGCGCGCATTGGCCTTGGCATCATAGAGCGTCACGCCATCGAGATTGAGATCGCGGGCCTCGGCATTGCCCATTGCGGCAAGCAGCGTGAAGGCCGCGACATAGGCGTTGCGGCGTGACGTCGCCAACTGCACCTGGGCGTTGATCAGTTCCTGTTCGGCATTCAGCACTTCGATGATGGTGCGGGTGCCGACGCTGTTTTCGGCGCGCACGCCCGCCAGCGACAGGCTGTTGGCGGCAATGGCGGCTTCGGCCGATTTGATCACATCGAGGCTCGCCTTCCACGCGGCATAAGCGGCACGAACCGTCTGCACGACCTGGCGTTCGGTGCCAATCTGGGTTTCCAATGCGGCGGCCTGACGGGCCTGCGCCTGGCGAATCTGTGCCGACGGACCGCCGCCCTGATAAAGTGGTATGCTCGCCTGCAGGCCAAGCACACCCGAGGTCTGCTGCACCGGCTGATCGGGGAAGCCCGGTGGCACGATGGCGCCACCGAAGTTATCATTGCGGTTGACGCGGCCGAAGCCGGCGAGCGTCGGCAAGCGGCTTCCGCGCGCTGACTTTACATCATAGCCGGTGGCTTCGAGGTTCCTCAGCGCCGCCGCGATATCAGGGTTGTCCTTGATGGCGATTTCGAGAGCAGCATCAACCGAATCGGGCAGGCCCGGCAGCGGCGGCGGCAATGAAAGATCTGTCGGCTCGTCGCCAACCTGCTGGATATAGCGCTCCTTGGCAGCAATCAGATTGGCTTCGGCGGTCGTCAGATCACCGCGCGCCTGCTGCAATCGCGCTTCGGACTGGGCAACATCGGTGCGGGTGATGTCGCCAACTTCGAAGCGATCGTTCGAAGAGCGCAGATTGACTTCAAGGTTGCGAATGTTGGCGCGGTTGAACTCGACGATCGCCATGTCGCGCAGCACGTCGTTATAGGCCGCGACGACCTGGCTGAACACGCTGGATTCGGTGCCACGCAGCTGCTCCTGCCCGGCCGCGACCCGGCCGTTGGCAGCGCGCACGGCGTTCTTGATGCTGCCGCCATTGTACAAGGGCACGTTGACCGCGACCTGGCTGGCGAGAGTGCGCGGGATGACGATGAACTGGCCCGGCGGAATCAGGGCGTTTTCATTGTAGGTCGAATTCAACGCGATGTTGGGCAGGCCGGGGGCGCGCTGCAATGGCACAGTCTCGTCGGTTGCCATCTGGTTGGCGCGGGCGGCGTTGAGAGTCGGGTTGGTGCGATAGGCCTTGGCGAGCGCGCCCTGCAGCGTTTCGGCCGCGGCCGGGGCCGTCAGCGCCAGCGCCAGCGCCGTCAAGCCGCAACCTGTTACCCGAAAATTCATTTTCGCGCGCATCCTTCGAGAACCACCGAACGAGTGTATCATTCGTCTATATCACTTACCAGATAGCGGTAACCCGCAAAATGGCAACACCCTTGATACCAATATGCCCGTCGCAACTTTTGAGCCACGCGCAAATGCCATCGCCGGCGCATTTGCGCAATCGCAAACCTCGCAATTGCGACATTGTTGGCGTATCCATAGCCGATATGAGCAGCGAACCCACCGACTTTGACGCCATTCTCGAATCGATCCGGTCGCGGGTGACGGGAGAGGTAACGACCGCAGCACCACCACCGGTGTCCGAGTTGGCGCCCAAGGCCAAGAAACTGCTGACGGCTCCGGTCGTCGATGCCTCCGGCACCACGGTCGAAGCATTGTTCACCGCGATTCTGGAGCCAATGCTGCGGCAATGGATCGACGCCAATCTGCCCGAAATCTGCGAGCGTGTTGCCCAACAGGAAATCCGCCGGCTGACCAACCAGGGCTGAACCTTCGCGCCCCTTCCCCCGCTTCGCTGCACCCGCTAACAGGCGGGGCATGAGCAACCTTATCGACAAGACCTTCAGCCCCGCGGATTTCGAGCAGCGCTGGTACGCCCATTGGGAGGCGACCAACGCCTTCCGGCCCGAACGGCCCGAGGCGACGCCGTTCACCATCATCATTCCGCCGCCAAATGTCACCGGCTCGCTGCATATCGGCCATGCCCTCGACAACACCCTGCAGGACGTGCTGATCCGCTGGCACCGCCTCAATGGCCGCGATGCACGCTGGGTGGTCGGCACCGATCACGCCGGCATCGCTACCCAGATGGTGGTGGAGCGGCAATTGGCCGAATCTTCGCAAGGCACCACCCGCCAGGCGATGGGCCGCGCGGCGTTCCTGGAGACGGTTTGGGACTGGAAACGCACCTCCGGCGGCACCATCACCCGCCAGTTGCGTCGCCTCGGCGCCAGTTGCGACTGGGCCAACGAGCGGTTCACCATGGATGAAGGCTTCAATACCGCCGTCACCCGTGTGTTCGTGACGCTGTTCCGCGAAGGTTTGCTCTATCGCGACAAGCGGCTGGTCAACTGGGACCCCAAGCTGAAGACCGCAATCAGCGATCTCGAGGTCGAAACCCGCGAGATTTCGGGGACCTTCACCCATATCC
>JAAFIT010000029.1 GCA_013298745.1 Sphingomonadales bacterium | reverse complement strand
CGGCGCGATCCTCGTCGTTTCGGCGACCGACGGCCCGATGCCGCAGACCCGTGAGCACATCCTGCTCGCCAAGCAGGTCGGCGTGCCGGCGATGGTCGTCTTCATGAACAAGGTCGACCTTGTTGACGATCCGGAAATCCTCGAACTCGTCGAGCTCGAAATCCGCGAACTGCTTTCGAAGTACGACTTCCCGGGCGACGACATTCCGATCACCCCGGGTTCGGCTGTGTGCGCCCTTGAAGGCAAGCGCAACGACATCGGCCATGACGCCGTGCTCAAGCTGATGCAGACCGTCGACGATTACATCCCGCAGCCGGAGCGTCCGCTCGACAAGCCGTTCCTGATGCCGATCGAAGACGTGTTCTCGATCTCGGGTCGCGGCACCGTCGTCACCGGCCGTGTCGAATCGGGCATCGTCAAGGTTGGCGAAGAAATCGAAATCGTCGGCATCAAGGACACCCGCAAGACGGTGTGCACCGGCGTCGAAATGTTCCGCAAGCTGCTCGATCAGGGCCAGGCCGGCGACAACATCGGTGCGCTGCTGCGCGGCGTTGGCCGTGACGACGTCGAGCGTGGCCAGGTGCTCTGCAAGCCCGGCTCGATCAAGCCGCACACCGAGTTCACCTCGGAAGTCTACGTGCTGTCGAAGGACGAAGGTGGCCGTCACACGCCGTTCTTCGCCAACTATCGCCCGCAGTTCTACTTCCGCACCACCGATGTCACCGGCACCGTCGAACTGCCGGAAGGCACCGAAATGGTCATGCCGGGCGACAACGTCCAGCTGAAGGTCAAGCTGATTGCCCCGATCGTCATGGACCAGGGTCTGCGCTTCGCTATTCGCGAAGGCGGCCGTACCGTTGGCGCAGGCGTGGTTGCGAACATCATCAAGTAAGCGTATAGGGCCGCTTCCTTCGGGACGCGGCCCGATTCGTCAGGCTTGCTTGAGTTTATCAGCCCCGTGTTTTTCTGGACCGGTGCAACCCACTTTCAGGTGGGCGTGCCGGTCCTGAAGTTTTGAAGTGAAGTAAAGACAGGTTCCATGGAAACGCAGAACATCCGCATCCGCCTGAAGGCTTTTGATCACCGTGTCCTCGATATGGCCACGGGCGAAATCGCTGACACGGCCAAGCGCACCGGTGCTGCCATCCGTGGTCCGATCCCGTTGCCGACGCGTTTTGAACGGTTCACCGTGAACCGCTCGCCGCACGTCGACAAGAAGAGCCGCGAACAGTTCGAAGTCCGGACCTACAAGCGTCTCCTCGACATCGTTGACCCGACCCCGCAGACCGTGGACGCGCTGATGAAGCTCGACCTGGCCGCTGGTGTCGACATCGAGATCAAGCTCGGCAAGTAAGCCGAGACCAAATACGCGGAGCGAACTTTGGCCCGGATCCCCGGGCTGCCACGCCCCCGACCGTCTAGGAAGGGGGCCTCTGTTGAGAAAGGAATTGGTCATGCGCACAGGCGTGATCGCGAAGAAAATGGGGATGACGCGGGTTTTCCGCGACGATGGCCGGCATGTGCCCGTCACCGTCCTCGCCCTCGAGAATAACCAGGTCGTCTCTGTCCGCACCACCGAAGTCGACGGCTATGTTGCCGTGCAGCTCGGCGCCGGAACCAAGAAGGCCAAGAACACCACCAAGCCGGAGCGCGGCCATTTCGGCAAGGCCGAAGTCGAGCCCAAGGCCAAGGTTGCCGAGTTCCGCGTGTCGGAAGACGCGCTGCTCGAAACCGGTGCCACCATCTCGGCCGATCACTTTGTTCCGGGCCAGCTCGTCGACGTGACGGGCGTGACGCAGGGCAAGGGCTTCCAGGGCGGTATGAAGCGCTGGGGCTTCGGCGGTCTGCGCGCCACCCACGGTGTCTCGGTCTCGCACCGCTCGCTCGGTTCGACTGGTCAGCGCCAGGATCCGGGCAAGGTGTTCAAGGGCAAGAAGATGGCCGGTCACATGGGTGACAAGCAGCGCACCCAGCAGAACCTTGAAATCGTGTCGACCGATGTCGAGCGCGGCCTGTTGTTCGTCCACGGCTCGGTGCCGGGGTCGAAGGGCGGCTGGCTGCTCATCAAGGACGCCGTCAAGGTCGCCCGCCACGCCGACGCGCCGTATCCGGCGTCGTTGAAGACTGCTGCCAATGATGTGGCTCCGGTGGTCGCTGATGCGCCCGTCGAAGAAACCGAAAATACGGAGGCCTGAAGACAATGAAGGTTCAGGTCAAAACCCTGGCCGCGGCTGACGCCGGCGAAATCGAACTGTCGGATGCCGTTTTCGGCAAGGAACCGCGGCTCGACATTCTGCACCGTGTCGTCACCTGGCAGCTCGAAAAGCGCCGTGGCACCGCTCGTGGCGCGCGTGAGCGTTCCGATGTGGCGCGCACCGGCAAGAAGCTGGGCAACCAGAAGGGCGGCGGCTCGGCGCGTCACGGCAACCGTGCGGCACCGCAGTTCATCGGCGGCGGCAAGGCCCATGGCCCCCGCGTCCGTGACTTCAACCCCGGCCTCAACAAGAAGATCCGCACTTTGGGTCTCGCCACCGCGCTGTCGGTGAAGGCTGCTGAAGGCAAGCTGATCGTCGTCGAGGACCTCGCCATCGGCGAAGCCAAGACGAAGGCGTTCATCACCGTCATGACCGGCCTTGGCATCACCAACGGCCTGTTCATCGATGGCGCCGAAGTCAATGCGCACTTCCGCAACGCCTCGGCGAACGTCCCGCACATCGACGTGCTGCCGGCCATCGGCGCCAACGTCTATGACATCCTCAACCACGACACGCTGGTCCTGACCCGCGCTGCCGTCACCGCATTGGAGGCCCGGGTCAATGGCTAAGGCACCAACAACCAAGGCGATTGAGCTGAAGCATTACGACATCGTCGTGAAGCCGGTCATCACCGAAAAGTCGACGTTGGTCAGCGAATACAACCAGGTTGTGTTCAAGGTCGCCAACGGCGCGTCGAAGCCCGAAATCAAGGCCGCCATCGAAGCGCTGTTCAGCGTCAAGGTGCTCAGCGTCAACACGCTGATCCAGAAGGGCAAGACCAAGCGCTGGAAGGGCAAGGAATATCGCCGTTCCGACGAAAAGAAAGCGATCGTGACGCTCGCCGATGGCGACCGGATCGATGTGACCACGGGGATCTGATCCGATGGCTTTGAAGAATTACAATCCGACGAGCCCGGGCCGCCGCGGCCTGATCCTCGTCGACCGTTCGAGCCTGTTCAAGGGTCGTCCGGTCAAGGCGCTGACCGAAGGTCTGCGCAAGACCGGTGGTCGCAACAACATGGGCCACGCCACCGCGCGCGGCATCGCTGGTGGTCACAAGCAGCTGTATCGCATCGTCGATTTCAAGCGCCGCACCTGGGATGTCACCGCGACCGTCGAACGGCTTGAGTATGACCCCAACCGTTCGGCCTTCATCGCACTGGTGAAGTATCCCGATGGTGCCCAGCAGTACATCATCGCGCCGCAGCGTCTTGCGGTCGGCGATGTCGTCACCGCCGGCAAGAAGGTCGACGTCAAGCCGGGCAATGCGATGGAAATCGGCTCGATGCCGGTTGGCACCATTGTCCACAACGTCGAACTGAAGCCCGGCAAGGGCGGCCAGCTGGCGCGTGCCGCCGGCACGTTCGTGCAGGTTGTTGGTCGCGACAAGGGCATGGTCATCATCCGCCTCAACTCGGGTGAACAGCGCTATGTCCGCTCGGAATGCATGGCGACGGTTGGTGCGGTGTCGAACCCCGACAACAGCAACACCAATCTCGGCAAGGCCGGCCGCAATCGCTGGCTGGGCCATCGCCCGCTGACCCGCGGTGTCGCCAAGAACCCGGTCGATCACCCGCATGGTGGTGGTGAAGGCCGCACCTCGGGCGGTCGCCATCCGGTGACGCCATGGGGCAAGCCGACCAAGGGCGCCAAGACGCGTTCGAACAAGTCGACCGACGGGATGATCATCCGGTCGCGTCACGCCAAGAAGAAGAGGTAAGGCCAGATGAGCCGTTCCGTCTGGAAGGGTCCCTTTGTGGATCTCAACGTCCTGAAAAAGGCCGAAGCCGCGCAGGCTGCTGGCGGTCGCGCCGGTCCGATCAAGACCTGGTCGCGCCGTTCGACCATCCTGCCGTCGTTCGTCGGGCTGACCTTCAATGTCTACAATGGCAAGAAGTTCATCCCCGTCTCGATCAACGAGGACATGGTGGGCATGAAGCTCGGTGAATTCTCGCCGACGCGCAACTTCCCCGGCCACGCCGCCGACAAGAAGGGCAAGCGCTGATGTCGAAGCCGAAATCCCCCCGCAAGGTCGGTGAGCGTGAAGCGCTTGCCGTTGCGACGTCGATCCGTGGTTCGGCCTACAAGCTGAACCTGGTCGCCGGTCTCATCCGTGGCCGCAAGGTCGGTGAAGCGCTCAACATCCTGCAGTTCTCGACAAAGGCGATGGCCGTCGATGTGCGCAAGGTGCTGGCGTCGGCCGTCGCCAATGCCGAAAACAACCACAACCTCGATGTGGATGCTCTGGTCGTCAAGGAAGCCAGCGTTGGCAAGGCCTTGATGATGAAGCGTTTCACGCCGCGGGCCCGTGGTCGCGCCGCGCAAATCCAGAAGCCTTTCAGCCGTTTGCGCGTCGTCGTTCGCGAAATGGGCGACGAAAGTGGGAGCGAAGCATAATGGGTCATAAAGCCAACCCCATTGGTCTGCGCCTGCAGATCAACCGCACCTGGGACAGCCGCTGGTTTGCCCGTGGCAATGAATATGGCACGCTGCTGCTCGAAGATCTGCGCATCCGCGAGTTCATCCTGAAGACGCACGCCCAGGCCGCCATCTCCAAGGTGGTCATCGAGCGTCCGGCCAAGCTGTGCCGCGTGTCGATCTATGCCGCCCGCCCGGGTGTCATCATCGGCAAGAAGGGTGCGGACATCGAGAAGCTGCGCAAGCAGATCGGCGCGATGACCCGCAGCGACGTGTCGCTGAACATCGTTGAAATCCGCAAGCCCGAAATCGACGCCAAGCTCGTCGGCCAGGGCGTCGCCGATCAGCTCGAGCGTCGTATCGCCTTCCGTCGCGCCATGAAGCGTGCCGTGCAGTCGGCACTGCGTCTGGGTGCCGAAGGCATCAAGATCACCTGCTCGGGCCGCCTCGGCGGTGCCGAAATCGCCCGCACCGAATGGTATCGCGAAGGCCGTGTGCCGTTGCACACCCTGCGCGGTAACGTCGATTATGCCGAAGCCCAGGCGCACACCGCCTATGGCGTTTGCGGCATCAAGGTCTGGATCTTCAAGGGCGAAATCCTGGGGCATGACCCGATGGCGCAGGACCGTCTGATGATGGAATCGCAGACCTCCGGCGTGCGTCCGGCTCGCTAAGGTATTTGAAATGTTGCAACCAAAGCGCACCAAGTTCCGCAAGCAGTTCAAGGGCCGCATCCATGGCGACGCCAAGGGTGGCACGGCACTGAACTTCGGCTCCTTCGGCCTCAAGGCGATGGAACCGGAACGTATCACCGCCCGTCAGATCGAAGCCGCTCGCCGTGCCATCTCGCGCCACATCAAGCGCGCCGGCCGGTTGTGGATCCGCATCTTCCCGGACGTGCCCGTCACCTCCAAGCCTGCCGAAGTCCGCATGGGTAAGGGCAAGGGCAACCCGGAATTCTGGGTCGCTCGCGTCAAGCCCGGCCGCATCATGTTCGAACTTGATGGCGTGCCGCACGATGTGGCCGAAGGCGCATTCGAACGCGCAGCTGCAAAGCTGCCGATCAAGGTCAAGATGGTCGTTCGCCTCGGCGAAGGCGTCGGGGCACAGGACTGATATCATGGCACAGACGAAACATGCGGACCTCAAGGTCCAGACCGACGATCAGCTGGCGACCGCTCTGCAAGAGCTGAAGCGCGAGCAGTTCAACCTGCGGTTCCAGGCGGCCACCGGCCAGCTGGAAAAGCCGGGCCGTATTCGTGAGGTGCGCCGCACCATCGCGCGCATCAAGACGCTGCAGGCTGGCCGCAAGCCCGCCGCCGCGCAGCCGGGAGCCTGAGTTATGCCGAAACGCGTCCTGCAGGGCACTGTCGTGTCCGACAAGGGTGACAAGACGGTCGTTGTCCTGATCGAGCGCAAGGTTGCGCACCCGGTTTACGGCAAGATCATCCGTCGTTCGAAAAAGTATCACGCCCATGACGAGGGCAATGTCATCAAGGCCGGTGACACCGTCCGCATCGAAGAATGCGCGCCGATGTCCAAGCTGAAGACATGGAAAGTTCTGGAGAAGGTCGGCTGATGTTGGCTTCTCGCAATTTTGAAGAGGGATCGAACACATGATCCAGATGCAGACGAACCTGGACGTCGCTGACAACAGCGGTGCCAAGCGGGTGATGTGCATCAAGGTGCTGGGCGGATCGAAGCGTCGCTTTGCCGGCGTCGGCGATGTCATCGTCGTTTCGGTCAAGGAAGCCGCACCCAAGGGCAAGGTCAAGAAGGGTGACGTGCATCGCGCCGTCGTCGTTCGCACCGCCAAGGACATCCGTCGCGCCGATGGCTCGGTCATCCGTTTCGATGGCAATGCCGCCGTGCTGATCAACAAGAACGAGGAGCCGATCGGCACCCGTATCTTTGGCCCCGTGGTGCGCGAACTGCGCGCGTCGGGCCATATGAAGATCATCAGCCTTGCGCCGGAGGTGCTGTAATGAGCGCCGCAAAGATCAAGAAGGGCGACAAGGTCGTCATCCTGTCCGGCAAGGACAAGGGCCGCAGCGGTGAAGTCACCAAGGCGATGCCCAAGGAAGGCAAGGTTGTCGTCGGCGGCATCAACATGATGACCCGCCACAAGAAGCCCTCGCAGGCCAATCCCCAGGGCGGGCTGGAGCGCATCGAAGCGCCCCTGCACGTCTCCAAGGTGGCGATCGAGGACCCGAAGACCGGCAAGCCGACCCGCGTTGGCTTCAAGGTCCTCGATGATGGCCGCAAGGTGCGTGTCGCCAAGGGCTCGGGAGTGCAGATCGATGGCTGATGCAGCAAACCTCACCCGGATGCAGCAACTGTACGTGGACAAGGTCCGCGCCCAGATGATCGAGCAGTTCGGCTACAAGAACCTCATGGAAGTGCCGAAGATCGAAAAGATCGTGCTCAACATGGGCGTTGGCGAAGCCACGCAGGACAAGAAGAAGGTCGACAAGGCCGCCGAGGAAATGGCGTTGATCGCCGGCCAGAAGCCGGTCATCACCAAGGCCAAGAAGTCGGTCGCGACCTTCAAGCTGCGCGAAGGCATGCCGATCGGTTGCAAGGTCACCCTGCGCCGCGAACGCATGTATGAATTCCTTGATCGTCTGATCACGGTGGCGCTGCCGCGCGTCCGCGATTTCCGCGGGCTCAACCCGAAGTCGTTCGATGGCCGTGGCAACTATGCCATGGGCCTGAAGGAACAGATCATCTTCCCCGAAATCAACTACGACAAGATCGATAGCGTTCGGGGCATGGATGTCATCGTCACCACCACGGCAAAGACCGACGACGAAGCCCGCGCGCTGTTGAAGGCGTTCGGCTTCCCGTTCATCCAGCCCGCCAGCGACAAGAAGGCAGCCTGACATGGCCAAGCTCTCCTCGATCAACAAGAACGAGCGTCGCAAGGCGCTGGTGGTGAAGTACGCCGGCAAGTTCGCCGTGTTGAAGGCAATCGCCAATGACGAAAGCCGCGACGACAACGAACGGCTGATGGCGCGCCTCAAGATGGCGGAATTGCCGCGCAACGCCAATCCGACGCGGGTGCGCAACCGCTGCGAGCTGACCGGCCGCAGCCGTGCCTATTACCGCAAGTTCAAGCTCTCGCGCATCATGCTCCGTGAACTGGCCAACAAGGGCCTGATTCCCGGCGTGACGAAGTCGAGCTGGTAGGACCGATAGATGTCGATGACCGATCCCCTTGGTGATATGCTCACCCGGATCCGCAATGGCCAGCAGGCCAAGAAGGATTCGATTCTCACCCCGGCCTCCAAGCTGCGTGCCCGCGTCCTCGACGTGCTGCAGCGTGAAGGCTATATCCGTGGCTATTCCGAAGCCGACGCCGGCACCGCAACCGCGGCGCTGCGCATCGACCTGAAGTATTTCGAAGGCAAGCCGGCGATCCAGCACATCGCCCGTGTCTCGAAGCCGGGTCGCCGCGTCTATTCGGGCGCCACCGAACTGCCGCGCATCCGCAATGGTCTCGGCATTGTCATCGTTTCGACGCCCAAGGGTGTTCTGTCCGACGCGGAAGCGCGTGAACAGAATGCCGGCGGCGAAGTCCTCTGCCAGGTGTTTTAAGCCATGTCGCGCATCGGAAAGAAGGCTGTGCCGGTTCCGGCCGGCGTTACCGCCACCATCAACGACCGTATCCTGTCGGTGAAGGGCCCCAAGGGCACGCTGTCGATGCCGATGTCGGATGACATCGCCTATGACATCGGCGCCAGCGAAATCGCCGTGAACCCGGCCAACGAAACCAAGCGCGCCCGTGCCTTCTGGGGCATGCAGCGCACGCTGGTTTCGAACCTGGTTGTCGGCGTTTCGGACGGCTTCACCAAGGTGCTGGAAATCACCGGCGTCGGCTATCGTGCTTCGGTGCAGGGTTCGAACCTGAAGCTGCAGCTCGGCTACAGCCATGATGTCGATTTCGCCATTCCGGACGGCATCACCATCAAGACGCCGGACCAGACCACGGTCGAAATCACCGGCAGCGACAAGCAGCGCGTCGGCCAGGTGGCCGCCGAGATCCGCCGCTGGCGCAAGCCCGAGCCGTACAAGGGCAAGGGTATCAAGTACCGCGGTGAGAAAATCTTCCGCAAGGAAGGGAAGAAGAAGTAATGGCCAAGCTCTCGCTTTTCGACCAGCGCCGTCGGCGCGTTCGTACCGCGCTGCGCGCCAAGGGCGGTTCGCGTCCGCGCTTGTCGATCCATCGCACCTCGCAGCATATCTATGCCCAGGTCATCGACGACGCCAATGGCGTGACGGTGGCTTCGGCATCGACGCTGGAAAAGGATGTCCGCGACGTGACCGGCGCGACCAAGGACGCTGCCGCTTCGGTGGGCAAGCGCCTTGCCGAGCGTGCCAAGGCTGCCGGCGTTTCGGCGGTGGTCTTCGATCGTGGCGGTTTCATTTACCACGGCCGCGTCAAGGCGCTCGCCGATGGTGCCCGCGAAGGCGGATTGGAGTTTTAATCGATGGCTGATGAAATCCAGAACGCCGGCGCACCGGCTCCCGGTGGCGAACGCCGTGGTCGCGGTGGCCCTGGCGGCCCCGGTGGCGGCCGTGGTCGTGGCCCCGGTGGCGGCAATGATCGTGATCGTGGTGGCCGTGGTCGCCGCGATGGCAACAATCCGGTGGAAGCCGCTGGTGAGGAACTGGTCGAAAAGCTGGTTCACATCAATCGCGTCTCCAAGACCGTGAAGGGCGGCAAGCGCTTCGGCTTTGCAGCACTCGTCGTCGTCGGCGATGCCAAGGGCCGTGTCGGTTTCGGCCATGGCAAGGCCCGCGAAGTGCCGGAAGCCATCCAGAAGGCGACCGCTGCTGCCAAGAAGGCAATGATCCGCGTGCCGCTGCGCGATGGCCGCACCCTGCACCATGATGGCTATGGCCATTTCGGCGCCGGCAAGGTCTATGTCCGCTCGGCCACGCAGGGGACCGGCATCATCGCCGGTGGTCCGATGCGTGCCGTCTTCGAAGCGCTCGGCGTTGCCGATGTCGTCACCAAGTCGGTCGGCACCAACAACCCGTACAACATGATCCGGGCGACCTTTGCGTCGCTCGTCGACCAGACCAGCCCCAAGGCAGTGGCGCAGCGTCGCGGCAAGAAGATTGCCGATCTGATGGCGCGTCGCGGTGATGTTTCGGCGCGTGTCGCCGAAGCCGATGCCGAAGCTGTGGCATAAGGACGTCCAACATGGCCCAGGTTAAACTCACCCAGATCGGCTCGCCGATCCGCCGCGCTCCCGACCAGGAAGCAACGCTGATCGGTCTCGGCCTCAACAAGATGCATCGCACGCGCGTGTTGGAAGACACGCCGTCGGTGCGCGGCATGATCGCCAAGGTGGCGCACATGCTGAAGGTTGAACCCGTCGCCTGATTATTCGCCGGGGCCTGAATGCCCCGGCGTTTCCCCTTTTCTGCGCGCCCAAAGCGAAAGCGAGTGCATCACATGACCAAGCTCAACGATCTTCATGACAATCCCGGTGCCCGCAAGAGCCGCGTTCGCGTCGGCCGCGGTATCGGTTCCGGCGTCGGCAAGACCGCCGGTCGCGGCCAGAAGGGCCAGACCTCGCGTTCGGGTGTCTCGATCAACGGTTTCGAAGGCGGCCAGATGCCGCTGCACATGCGTCTGCCAAAGCGCGGCTTCAACAACATCTTCCGCAAGGATTATGCCGAACTCAACCTCGGCACGCTGCAGGCGATGATCGACAATGGCCGGCTCGATGCCAGCAAGACGATCGACGTTGTCGCGCTGGTCGATGCCGGTGTCATCACCCATGCCCGCGACGGCATCCGCCTGCTCGCCAAGGGTGCGCTCACCGCCAAGGTGACGATCAAGGTTGCCGGCGCCAGTGCCGCCGCCAAGGCCGCTGTCGAAGCGGCCGGTGGCAGCGTCGAACTGCCGGCGCCCAAGCCGGCGCCGCTCAGCCGTGACGAGCAGAAGGTTGCCCGCGCTGCGGCGCGCGCTGCCAAGGCTGCCAAGTAAAAAACACGCCCGGGCAGATTGCCCCATGGTGAAAACGCCGCACAGCGCCTATCTCGGCACCCTGTGCGGCGTTTTGCCGTTTCGATGCTACGGCCGCGGGCCGCTTTGAGGATCGGGTAGGGATATGGCGTCAGCCGCCGAACAAATGGCCGCGAACATCAGCTTCGCGAATTTCTCCAAGGCCACCGAGCTCAAGAAGCGCCTGTGGTTCACGCTTGGCGCCCTGATTGTCTTCCGCCTTGTCTCGTTCGTGCCGCTGCCGGGGATCGATCCGACGGCGCTCAATTCGCTTTTCCAGCAAACGCAGGGCGGCGTCCTCGATTTCTTCAACATGTTCTCGGGCGGCGCCTTGCAGCGCATGTCGCTGATCGCGCTCGGCGTCACGCCCTATATCACCGCATCGATCATCGTGCAGCTGATGACCAGCCTGGTCCCCAGCTTCATGGCGCTGAAGAAGGAAGGCGATTCGGGCCGCAATACGCTCAACCAGTACACCCGTTATGGGACGGTGTTCCTCACCGCCATCCAGGGCTATGGCATCGCCGTCGGCCTCGAAGGCTGGGGCGCCGGCCAGGGCGTGTCCGCCGTCATCGATCCGGGCTGGTTCTTCCGCATCACCACCGTCATCACGCTGATCGGCGGCACGATGTTCCTGATGTGGCTGGGCGAACAGATCACCAGCCGCGGCATCGGTAACGGCATCTCGCTGATCATCATGGCCGGCATCGTCGCCAACTTGCCGACTGCCATCGGCCAGTTGTTCGAACAGGGCCGCACCGGCGCGCTCAACCCGGCGTTCATTCTGGTCATCGGTGCCATCGCGCTTGGCACGATTGCCTTCATCTGCCTGATGGAACGCGCCCAGCGGCGTATTCTGATCCAATATCCCAAGCGCCAGGTCGGCACCCGCCAGTTCCAGGGCGATGCCTCGCACTTGCCCCTGAAGCTCAACACCTCGGGCGTCATCCCGCCGATCTTCGCTTCGTCGCTGCTGCTGATGCCGTTGACCATCGCGCAGTTCGCGGCGCAGGGCGGCAAGGGCCCGGAATGGCTGCTGACGATCACCACCGCGCTCCAGCATGGCGCGCCGCTGTATATGGCGCTCTATGCGCTCGGCATCATCTTCTTCTCGTTCTTCTACACCGCCGTGGTGTTCAACCCGGAAGAAACCGCCGAAAATCTGAAGAAGTACGGCGGCTTCATCCCCGGCATTCGTCCGGGTGTGCGCACATCCGAATATCTCGATTTCGTGCTGACGCGGATCACCGTGATCGGCGCGGCCTATCTCACCGTCATCTGCCTGTTGCCCGAATTCCTGTCGGCAAAGCTCGGTACCGG
>JAAFIT010000288.1 GCA_013298745.1 Sphingomonadales bacterium | reverse complement strand
TTCCGGCGCGCACACTTCTCGATGCCGGCGTGCGCTGGCGCTTCGATCTGGGCAGCCATCCGGCATTGCTGCGCGTGCAATTGGTCAACCTGACCAACGCCTATGACTGGGCGCTGGTCGGCAGCGGCAGCTATCAGGTCAACGCGCCGCGCCAGTTGACGATGTTCCTGACCATGGACTTCTGACCCGGTTCGATTGGCTGGCGGAGGGCGATGCCGCCAGCTTTAGCGGCAGTGAGGACGAAGTCTCGCTGTGCGCGCCCCCAAATCCTGCGATATCATCGCAGGGAGATTCCAACCGGCAGGATGGTAAAAAGATGCCCGAGTTTCAGGAGCAGTCGATGTCGAACACAACAGCCAGCACCATCAATGCCGCCCTAGCTGGCGAGCGCCAGGATACGGTCGCCGCGCTCGATCAGCTCGATACCCGGCTGCGCTGGCTGTCGTCATGGATGATCCACAATGCCAACCACCTTCGCCCCAAGCGCGACGGCCTGAAGGTCGGCGGTCATCAGGCGAGCTGCGCGTCGATGACGGCGATCATGTCGGCGCTGTATTTCCATGCGCTCCGCCCGCAGGACAAGGTGGCGGTCAAGCCGCATGCCGGGCCGCTGCTGCATGCCATTCATTATCTGCTCGGCAATCAGTCGCTCGAACGGATGCAGAATTTCCGCGGGCTTGGCGGGGTGCAAAGCTATCCCAGCCGAACCAAGGACGCGATTCCGGTCGATTTCTCCACGGGTTCGGTCGGCCTCGGCGTTGCCGTCACTGCTTTTTCCAGCCTGGTGCAGGATTATCTGATCGCCCATGGCCAGTTGCGCGAGGCCGATGCCGGCCGCATGATCGCTCTGATGGGTGATGCCGAGCTTGACGAGGGCAACATCTACGAGTGCCTGATCGAAGGCTATAAGCACAATCTGCGCAACTGCTGGTGGGTGGTCGATTACAACCGCCAGTCGCTCGACAGCACCACCGCCGACCGCATGTTTCGCCGCTTCGACGATATCTTCGAAACCTGTGGCTGGCGGGTCATCACCCTCAAGCACGGCAAGTTGCAGCGCGCCGCCTTTGCCCAGCCCGGCGGCAAGGCCATCGAGGACTGGATCGAAAACTGCCCGAATGCCGACTTCGCCGCTCTCACCTTTCAGGGTGGCCGCGCCTGGCGCGACCGCCTCCTCGCCGACATCGGCAGCAAGACCAATGTCAGGGCACTGCTCGACAGCTTCGATGACGAGGCG
This sequence comes from Sphingomonadales bacterium, assembly GCA_013298745.1. Taxonomy (GTDB): domain Bacteria; phylum Pseudomonadota; class Alphaproteobacteria; order Sphingomonadales; family Sphingomonadaceae; genus Sandarakinorhabdus. Next base: position 2,920 of record JAAFIT010000288.1, on the reverse strand, counting down.
CTGGCGCAGCTGATGACCAACCTGGGCGGCCATTGCACCGAAACGCTGATCGACGCCTTTGATGCCGCCAATGACGACCGGCCGACATTGTTCATCGCCTATACCGTCAAGGGCCATGGCCTGCCGCTTGCAGGGCACAAGGACAATCATTCGGGCATGATGAACCCGCCGCAGATTGCCCAGCTGCGCGCCAACCTTGGCATCGCAGAAGGCGCGGAATGGCAGCCCTGGGCGGGGCTTGGCGACAATGCGGCGGCGCGGTTGCAGGCCTTTGTCGATGCCAGCGCCTTGGGCCGCAAGGCCGCCGAGTCGGCCGCACCGCCGATCCCGATCCCGACACGGCTGCCGGTGCCAGAGGGCGCCGAACAATCGACCCAATCGGCCTTCGGACGCATCCTGCTCGATCTGGCGAAATCCGACGAAATGCTCGCCGATCGCATCGTCACCACGGCGCCGGACGTGACCCAGACGACCAACCTCGGCGCCTTCGTCAACCAGCGCGGCCTGTTCCGGCGGCAAGAACTCGCCGATGTCTTCCAGAAGGCCAAGATCCCGTCGGCACAGAAATGGGCCCAGCATGCCGCCGGGCAGCATATCGAGCTGGGGATTGCCGAGAATAATTTCTTCCTGCTGCTCGCCTCGCTTGGCCTTGCCGCGCCACATTTCGGCACACGGCTGCTGCCGATCGGCACCGTCTATGATCCCTTCATCGCCCGCGGCCTCGATGCGCTCAACTACGCCTGCTATCAGGATGCGCGCTTCCTGCTTGTCGGCACGCCATCGGGGCTGACGCTGGCGGCCGAAGGCGGTGCGCACCAATCGATCAACACGCCGCTGATCGGAATGGGCCAGCCCAATCTGACGACGTTCGAGCCGGCCTATGCCGATGAAGTCGCGCTGATGATGCGCTGGGCCTTTGACGACATGCAGAAGCCGACCGGCAGTTCGACCTATCTGCGGCTGTCGACGCGAACCATCACCCAGATCAAGCGTGATGACAGCGCCTGGGAAGCCGACGCGTTACGGGGCGGCTACTGGCTGCGAACGCCCGGTCTGGACGCCGAAGTCGCGATCGTGTTTTCAGGCGTGGTCGCGCCCGAAGCGCTCAGCGCCTGGGAACAGCTCGCCGATGAGATTCCCGGCATTGGGCTGCTCAATATCACCTCGCCCGATCTGTTGCATCGCGGCTGGTCAGATGCGCGCGCGACCGGCGATGTCCAGCCTTCACACGTCGAGACGCTGCTCTCGGCGCTCAGTCCTCAGGCCGGTTTGGTGACAGTGCTCGATGGTTCACCGGGCGCCCTGTCGTGGCTGGGCGGCGTCAAGGGCATGCGCGTCCACCCGCTGGGCGTCGATCGCTTCGGCCAGACCGGTGACTTGCCCGATCTTTACCGTAGCTACCGATTGGACAGCGACGCCATCATCGACGCCGCTGCCCAATTGCTTTGCTCGCGCTGACGGCGGTTGCCGTAGCGCCCTTTCACGCCCCCAGATCAAAGCGGTCGGCGTTCATGACCTTGGTCCAGGCCTTGATGAAGTCCCGCACGAATTTCGCTCCGCTGCCCGCTTCGGCATAGACTTCGGCGACGGCGCGCAACTGGCTGTTCGAACCAAAGACCAGATCGGCGCGGGTCGCCCGCCACTTCGGCTGCCGGCTGGCGCGGTCATGCGCCACGAACAGTTCACCATCGCTGTCGGCAATCGCCTGCCAGACAATGTCATTGTCGAGCAAATTGATGAAAAAGTCGTTGCTGAGTTGGCCCTTGCGCGCGGTGAACACGCCTTTCGGCGCATCGCTGTGGTTGGCACCGAGCACCCGAAGCCCACCCACCAGCACCGCCATTTCCGCGATCGACAGGCCAAGCAGCGATGCGCGGTCAAGCAGCAGCGCCTCGGTCGCCACCGAATGCTTGGTCCTGAGATAATTGCGGAAGCCGTCGGCGGACGGCTCCATCACCGCGAAGCTTTCGACATCGGTCCAATCCTGCGAAGCGTCGCCGCGTCCGCCGGTGAATGGAACATCGACGGCAAAGCCGGCATCACGTGCCGCCTTTTCCACCGCAGCGGTGCCGGCCAGCACGATGGCGTCGGCCATCGACAGTCGGCCACGCAAGGCGTCGATCGTGCCCAGAACGGTGCCGAGTTCATCGGGCTCGTTCACAGCCCAATTGCGCTGCGGTTCAAGCCGCAGACGGGCGCCATTGGCACCCCCACGGTGATCGGTGCGTCGATAGCTCGATGCCGAGGCCCAGGCCGTCTTCACCAACTGGCCGATGCCCAGCCCCGACGCTAGGATCGCAGTCTTGAAGGCGGTCACCGCGGCGGCGTCGGGCGCCGCGCCGGCCGGCACCGGATCCTGCCAGATCAGGTCTTCCTTTGGCACTTCGGGGCCCAGGTAACGCTGCTTTGGTCCCATGTCGCGATGCGTCAGCTTGAACCAGGCGCGGGCAAAGGCATCCTTGAACGCCTCATGGTCGCGGCGGAACTTTTCGGAGATCACGCGGAACTCGGGGTCGACCTTCAAGGCCATATCGGCCGTCGTCATCATCGTCGGCACCCGCTTTGACGGGTCGTGCGCATCGGGCGCCATGTCCTCGGCGCGCTGGTTGACGGGTTGCCACTGCTGGGCGCCAGCTGGGCTGCGAACCAGCTCGTAATCATAGTCCAGCAGCAGCCGGAAGTAGTTTTCGGACCATTCGGTCGGCGTGTTCACCCAAGACCCTTCAATGCCGCTGGTGATCGCATCGGCACCGACGCCGCTCGCATGCGTGCTCGCCCAGCCAAGCCCCTGCAACGCGATATCGGCGGCTTCGGGTGCGGCACCGACGCGTGCCGCGTCGCCAGCGCCATGCGCCTTGCCGAAGGTATGGCCACCCGCCGTCAACGCGACCGTTTCCTCATGGTTCATCGCCATGCGCTC
>JAAFIT010000287.1 GCA_013298745.1 Sphingomonadales bacterium | reverse complement strand
AGCCTCTGGACAGTGACACATGGTATCTTGGATCGTTGGCCGTCAGCCCTTTACTTCAAAACGCGCAAGCCGGCCGCAGACTGTTAGCAGCAGCGGAAGATTGGGTTTGTGCGAAGGGAGGCAGGCGCATCCGTATGACGGTCGTGAATGTTCGCGATACCCTGATCGCTTGGTATCAACGCCGGGGCTACCACCTGACTGACGAAAGCGAGCCCTTCCCATATACGGATGGCCGATTTGGCAAACCAAAGCGTCCAGACCTCTCTTTCGTAGTGTTGACCAAGGAATTGAGGGAGATGTGACCATGTCTGGTCAGCCCTGAAAAAGCGTGGCCTGATGTGTCGCTGTCAAAATACGATTGGCTATCGTTCACGGCAAAGCATGGGCGACGGGCAAGTCCTCAACAGCGCATTTCGTCGGGAGGTCTTCATGGATTGTCCGCAGGCGCAGCACCGCGACAAGACACCGACAACCGCCGGCAAAGATAAAAGGGAATGTGTTGATTAACATCAGCCGGTTGAAACGAGGGGACTTTGGCCGGCCCAGATGCCTCTTGTTGAGAGGCGTCAAGTTTGCCTGCCCAGCGTAGCTCAATCGGCTGTCCAGCCACCGTCGATGACAATGCTGGTACCCGTTACAAGGGAGGAGGCGTCTGATGCCAGATAGACGACAGCGCCCATAAGGTCTTCGACGCGGCCGATGCGGCCGAGTTTGATTTTGGCCAATACCGACGCCCGGAAGGCCGCATCTTCCAAAAATGGCCGCGTCATGGGAGTTTCGATGAAGGTCGGCGCGATGGTGTTCGAGCGGATTCCCGCCGCGGCCAGGTCAAGTGCAAAAGCTTTGCTCATCCCCTCCAGCGCCCATTTCGAAGCGCAATAGAGCGACCGGTTCGGCCCGCCGACGTGGCCCATCTGAGATCCGATATGGATGAGGCTTCCCGTCTTGCCCTCGGCGAGCAGCCGGCGAACGGCAGCCTGTGCAACAAAGAAGGCCGCTTTGACGTTCAGGTCCATCACGGCATCATAATCGTGTTCTAGAACGTCCTGCATCGGCTTGGGTCGGTTGGAGCCGGCATTGTTGACCAATATGTCGAATGCCGGGCGCTCCTCGAAAAACTGCTGAACTCGGCTGAACTTGGTCACATCAAGCATTTCGGCAACCGCCGTGTCGCCGCGGTCACATAGCGCCTGCGCCGTATCCGAAATCCCGTCCCAGCTGCGAGCGATCAGCGTCACCGATGCCCCTTGTGCCGCCAGTGCCGCCGCCAGCGCCGCCCCGATACCGCCGCCGGCGCCGGTCACCAGCGCCCGCTTGCCGTCATGTCGGAAGCTGGGGGTGGCCGGCAGCGTCACGCCGCCTCCGCCTTGCCGCCATAGGGCACGTTGCGCCCGCCATAGCGGCGGACCCGGATGTTGGCCTGCTCGCCATGCCCGGCAAAGCCTTCCAGCGCGCACAGCCGGCTGCAATATTCGCCAATAATCGTGCTGGCCTCATCGGTCAGCACGCGCTGATAGGTGCAGGTCTTGATGAACTTGCCGACCCACAGCCCGCCAGTATAGCGCGCCGCCTTTTTCGTTGGCAGAGTGTGGTTGGTGCCGATGACCTTGTCGCCATAACTCACATTGGTCCGCGCGCCCAGAAACAGTGCACCATAGTTGGTCATATGCTTCAGGAAATAATCTGGGTCTCGGGTCATCACCTGCACATGTTCTGACGCAATCTCGTCGGCTATCCGCACCATTTCGTCATCATCGTCGGCGACAATCACTTCGCCGAAACTGGCCCAGGCCCGTCCGGCAATCTCGGCGGTCGGCAGGATGGTCAGCAACCGGTCAACCTCGCGCATCGTCGCCTCGGCCAGCGCGCGGCTTGTCGTCAACAGGATGGCCGGGCTGTCGTGGCCATGTTCGGCTTGGCCGAGCAGGTCGGTGGCGCAAAGCTCCGCATCGGCGCCGACCTCGTCGGCAATCACCAACGTTTCCGTAGGGCCGGCGAACAGGTCGATACCGACACGACCGAACAACTGCCGCTTGGCCTCCGCAACAAAGGCATTGCCAGGGCCGACCAGGATATCGGCCGGCGCCATGCTGGCAGTGCCGATTGCCATGGCGCCAACGGCTTGGATGCCGCCCAGACACCAGATTTCATCGGCACCAGCCATCGCCTGCGCCGCCACGATCGCCGGCGCCGGCCTGCCGTTGAACGGCGGTGCGCAGGTGACGACGCGCGGCACGCCGGCGACCTTTGCCGTGATGACGCTCATGTGAGCGGATGCCAGAAGCGGATATTTGCCGCCCGGCACATAGCAGCCAGCGCTGTTCACCGGGATATGCTTGTGGCCGAGCACGACGCCAGGCAGGGTTTCGACCTCTACATCCACCATGCTGGCGCGCTGGATCTGGGCAAAATTGCGCACCTGGGTCTGCGCGAATTCGATATCTTTGAGGTCCTGGCCCGACAATTGGTCGATGCAGGCCTGGATTTCGGCGGCGCTCAATCGGTAATCGTCACGCTCCCACCGGTCGAATTTCACGGAAAGTTCGCGCACCGCCGCATCGCCGCGCGCTTCGATATCAGCGAGGATAGCCTCTACTGTATCGCGCACTTTGCGGTCACCCTCGGCCTTTGCCGCGGTTCCGGCGCCGCGTTTCAACCATTCCGCCATCGATTTATCCTTTCAAGGGAGCAGTGCGCGCATGCGGGCAAAGACATCGACGCCCATCTGTAAAAGCAAGTCGGGGACATCGATCATCACCCAATTTTCAACGAGTTGGTCGCCCTCGCGGCGCCAGAAATCCATGACACGCATTGTGATTGCACGCCCTGTCGGCGGCAGCCCGAGCCAGTCACCGCCGCTGTGGGTGGCACGGATACTGGGCCAGCCCGTCGAGGCGACATAGGCGCCTTGGGCAATGCGCGCCGCATGGTTGCCGCCCACCCGGTCGGGAAAGGCGGTCAGAAACGGTCGCTGGTGGCCGCGCTCATAATCCTTGTGACCGCGAAAGCTACCGATCGGCGCCGGCCCGAACCACCAGAAATCATCGTGCCAGTAGCTTGTCATCCGCATTGTCTTCAGATCGCCGTCGAACTTATGCAGGCCGCCGATCATCGCTTCCACCAGCGTCAGGCTTGCAGCGCTCTCGGCGAGATCGGCGTTTGCAACGATCCCATCATGACTTGCCGGGCCAGGGGCGACCACGAGCCGGGACAATGCCGGGCCGACCGGCCAAACCCCGGCTTCGATCATCAAGTGCGGGAGGTCGAGCAGGACGATGGTTTCGACAAGTTCGCCAGACTCGAAGCGGTCGAATCGCCCATAGCGCAGGAATGCAACGCGGCCGGAGGCCGGAATTCCCCACAGGTCGCCGCAGAAAACGCCGGCGAGATGGCCGGATCGCGCTAGCCAGTCACCGCCCTTCCACTGGCCGGACAAAGCGATGTCGGTGCGTTCCTGCCCCGCAGCAAATGCGGCTGCAAGCGGAGCACATAGCGTTTCGAGAAAGAAGTTGGCGCCGCCGCCCTCATTGACTGGATGACAGGCCCTCAGCTGGAACGCCGGGTTGGCAGGGGGCGGGCCATCGCCGAAAAGCGTTGGGGTGAGAGCGATAAGATCGAGCGTTGAAAGCTGCATCGCCCTACATTGACTTCGAATGCAACCGCGTTCAAGCATTGAATTCAAGTGGCACTGGGGTAGGTCTGCAATCGATGGCGAGCAGCGCGGAAAACACGGCCGTGGCGTCGAAGTGGTCACCGGCGGCGATGGCGGCGCGTCTTGTGCGCTACGCCGATCTTGCCCCCTGCTACAACGCCTTCATCGACTGCCGGACCCCTGGCAGCGAAGCCAAGGAAAACTTCACCATCATTGGTCCCGGTGTGTCGGAAAATCCGGCGCAGCATGTTCACATCGCCGAACGCCATGGCGTCAACATCGGTGGTGCCCGACAACCGCCGCACTGTGTCAATTCTCAGCACAGCCATGACACGGCGGAAGTTTTCGTCGTCCATTCAGGGGACTGGCGCTTCGATCTGGGTGAGAACGGCGAGGATGCCAGTGTCGAGCTTCACCCCGGCGATGTCATATCCTTGCCCATTCACATGTTCCGCGGTTTTACCAACATCGGCAGCGACACCGGCTTTCTCTGGGCTGTGCTCGGCGGTGATGACGCCGGGCATGTCA
>JAAFIT010000286.1 GCA_013298745.1 Sphingomonadales bacterium | reverse complement strand
CGTGCAGTCATCAAGGGTTCCGGCAACAAGGAGACTCATTTGTCACCTTGCCGCCGCAACGCCCGATTGAACAGTAGCAGATTGAAATGGGGCTGTTTTGCCTCGCCCCCGGACCTATTTCTTGGCCAGTCTGTCGAATTGTACCTGTTCCTCGCGCTCCACGGTATATGGCGGCGGGAATCCGGCGGCGCCGAAGCTGCTGGCGATCAGCTTGTTGGTATCGAAGGTGACCTGCCAATAATGGTTGGTATGGCAATAGGGGCGGACGGCGAGCACCGTGCCGCGCTCGTTGAAATCGATGATCTCCACATCGGGCGCCGGATCGGCGACGACATTGGGGATGGCGGCGAGTGCCGGCTTGAGCAGCGCGATCGCGGCGAGCGGATCGACACCAAAGGCCAGCTGCGCGGTGCGATCGACGCGGCGATAGTTGTAGGCGCTGAAGTTCTTGATGGTGTCCCCCGATACCTTGCCGTTGCCGACGATGGTCTGGACATTGTCGGGCGAGGTGATGGTGGTGTTGAACAGCCCGATTTCGGTGACCGTGCCTTCGATGCCGCCCGCGACGACATAATCACCGACCTTGTAGGGGCGGAAGATGATGAGAAAGGCGCCAGCGGCGAAATTGCCGAGCAGGCCGGACCAGGCAGCACCGACGGCAAGACCGACACCGGCGAGGAGTGCGGCAAAGCTGGTCGTCTGCACCCCGAAATAGCCGAGGATGGCGACGACAAGGACGATGTTGAGGACAACCGCAAGGATATTGGCGATGTAGCGTTGCAGCGTCGGATCGAAATTGCGTGCCGTCAGCACGCGCGAGGTCATGTTGATGGCAAAGCTGATCAGCCAGCGGCCGACCATGTAGAGCACGAAGGCGCTGGCGATCTTGAGGCCGACCGAGGTGATGATCGGCAACGCCCAGTCCCACCAATTGGTGATTTGCATCTGTCTGTCCCCCCATGGCCTTGCGTGGCCGTGACTCGAAAAGTGTATGTGCAGCGAAGGTCGCTTGCTAGCCCGAAAACACCGGCCAACATTGGAGGAATCCGGGCAATTGCCCGGCACTTCGAACCGGCCGGATCATATAAAGATATCTTTATACTTGCTCCCGGCGCTGCACCCGCCTATGTCGCGGCCTTGCCTCCATCTGACAGGATTCTGCGCCGTGACGACCACAACCGCTTTCACTGATTATGTCATCGCCGATATCGGCCTCGCCGGTTATGGCCGTCGCGAAATCCAGATCGCCGAAACCGAAATGCCCGGCCTCATGGCGCTGCGCGAAGAATTCGGCGCATCGAAGCCATTGAAGGGCGCGCGCATCACCGGCTCGCTGCACATGACCATTCAGACCGCGGTGCTCATCGAAACCCTGACCGCGCTCGGCGCGCAGGTGCGTTGGGCGACCTGCAACATCTTCTCGACGCAGGATCATGCCGCCGCTGCCATCGCCGCTTCGGGCGTGCCGGTTTTCGCCATCAAGGGCGAAAGCCTCGCTGATTATTGGGATTATGTCGGCGATATCTTCAACTGGGGTGACCAGACCGCCAACATCATCCTCGATGATGGCGGCGACGCCACGATGTTCGCACTCTGGGGTGCCAAGCTCGAAGCCGGTGCGACCATGGGCGAGCCGGAAAATGACGAGGAAGTCGAATTCCAGCGTGCGTTGAAGGCTTTCATCAAGGCGCGTCCGGGCTATCTCACCGAGACCGTCAAGAACCTGAAGGGCGTTTCGGAAGAAACCACCACGGGCGTCCATCGCCTTTATGAAATCGCCAAGAAGGGCGAACTGCCGTTCCCGGCGATCAACGTCAACGACAGCGTCACCAAGTCGAAGTTCGACAATCTTTACGGCTGCAAGGAATCGCTCGTCGACGCGATCCGTCGCGCCACCGACGTCATGCTCGCCGGCAAGGTCGCCTGCGTCGCCGGCTTCGGCGATGTCGGCAAGGGCAGCGCCCAGTCGCTGCGCAACGGCGGCGCCCGCGTCATGGTTACCGAAATCGATCCGATCTGCGCGCTGCAGGCCGCCATGGAAGGCTTTGAAGTCGTCACCATGGAAGAAGCCGTCAAGCGTGCCGACATCTTCTGCACCGCCACCGGCAACGCCGATGTCATCACCGCCGAGCACATGATGAACATGCGTCCCAACGCCATCGTCTGCAACATCGGTCACTTCGATTCCGAAATCCAGATTTCGGCGCTTTCGAACTACAAGTGGACCGAAGTGAAGCCGGGCACCGACATCGTCGAATTCCCCGATGGCAACCAGATCATCGTTCTCGCCAAGGGCCGCCTCGTCAACCTCGGCTGCGCGACGGGCCACCCATCGTTCGTGATGTCGGCCAGCTTCACCAACCAGGTGCTGGCGCAGATCGAACTGTGGACCAAGTCGGATCAGTACAAGAACGAAGTCTATGTGCTGCCCAAGCATCTCGACGAAAAGGTCGCGATGCTCCACCTCGAAAAGCTCGGCGTGAAGCTCACCAAGCTGACCGACAAGCAGGCCGGCTACATCGGCGTTTCGACGGCTGGCCCGTTCAAGCCGGATCACTACCGCTATTGATCCGTCGCTGACCCCCTGACGAATTTCGGCGCTGGTGCAGGCGATGCTTGCAACCGGCGCCGTTCCGGGCAATCGGAGCCCTGATGACGGGGGGAATGCTGGCAATTACGATCGGGTTGGCGGCGGCGCTGCAGGCGCCGCCGTCTCCTGTTGTACCGCCACCGCTACCGGCCGCTGAGGTCGCCGCCACCGGCAATCGCGCCGATGAAAATGCCGTGCGCCAGGCCGGCGACGCCTTTGGCACCAGCATCGGCCGTGAAGTCATCGGGCTTTACAACCAGCAGAGTGTGCGTGGTTTCTCGCCGGTCGCCGCCGGCAACGTCCGAATCGACGGTCTTTATTTCGATCCCGTCATCGTCCCGACCAGCCGCTTGTCGCGTTCGACGACCATCCGCGTCGGCCTCAGCGCACTCGGCAATCCGTTCCCGGCGCCGACGGGAATCGTCGATTTCGGCTTCCGGCGACCGGGCGATGATGCTTCGGCGAGTCTCCAGCTTGGCATCGATGCCTGGGGGACGATCAACGCCGAGCTTGATGCTGTGGTGCCGGTGGCCAACACGCTCAGCCTCGGCCTCGGCGCGTCGGCGCGCTTCGAATCAGGGCTTGATGGCACGCTCGATAACAAGCTTGGTGGTGCGCTCATCCTGCGCTGGACGCCGGCGCCGGGGCTATCGCTGATCCCGTTCGTCAATGTCACGCGCACGCTGCGCGACGATCACCGCATCACCTATGTCCCCGCCAGCGACTTTCTGCCGCCGCTGCTGCCGCGCCGCGAACGCTTTGGCCCGGACTGGATCTGGGGCACCAATACCGAGGCCAATCTCGGCCTGCTGGCGGACTGGCAGGTGGCACCGAACTGGCTGATGCGCGGCGGGCTGTTTCGATCATCGCGCACCATCGATGACAGTTATTCCAATCTGTTCGTCGCCATGTTGCCCGATGGCAGCGGTCGCCATCGGGCCTTTGCCGATCCGCAACTGGCCTTTGCTTCGATCAGCGGCGAATTGCGGCTGACGCGGCTGGTCGATGAAGGTCCGCGCCAGCATCGCATTCATGTCGCGATGCGCGGCCGCGCCAGCGATCGCCGTTTTGGCGGCTCGGCCGTCCTCGATTTTGGCCCGGCGCGCTTCGATGAACCGCCAGACTGGCCCAAGCCGCCGATCGTCTTCGGCACGCAGCAGCAGGATGCCGTGCGGCAATGGACCGGCGGGCTGGCCTATGAAGGCAATTGGGACGGTATCGGCGAACTCGCCGCCGGGCTGCAGTTGACCGACTATCACAAGCGCATCGATTTGCCATCGGGCGGGCAACAGGCGATCGACGCCAGGCCGCTGCTCTATAATGTGACGTTGGCGGTCAACATCAGCCCGCGGCTGGTGGTCTATGCCGGCGCTGTCTCGGGCCTCGAAGAAAGCGGCATCGCGCCGGGCAATGCCGCCAATCGCAACGAAGCACTGCCGGCGATCCGCACCCGCCAGTTCGATGCCGGCCTGCGCTTTGCCATCACCGACGATGTCAAACTCGTCGCCGGTGTCTTCGATATCACCAAGCCCTATTACAACCTCGATTCGAACAATCGCTTCGATCAATTGGGCGATGTCATCAACCGCGGTATCGAAAT
>JAAFIT010000289.1 GCA_013298745.1 Sphingomonadales bacterium | reverse complement strand
GGAAGCGGTGGAGGACGCCGGCTTCGCGGTTGAAGATCACTTCGCTCGCCGGACCGGTAAAGCTGACGGACGCGCCGAGGTTGGTCACCGGGATTGCCGTAGTGCCGCCATCGAACGAACGCTCGATGATGACCGTGCCAGCGCCGGCGCCCCAAATGGCGATGTTGGCGGTGCCCAGGAATTCAAACCAGTCGGTCGTCGACGCATCACCGGTGGCCGCGGTCAGCGCTTCGGTGACGAGCAGCGTCCCCATCTCCTGGCCGTTCTTGATGCCCATCAGGCAGTCCCTTCTTTCTTGTCAAAACTGCGGAGCGCCGACAGGCCGAGCAGGCCAGCGAGCGCGACGACGCCCGCCCAGTCGAGCGGATCGACCGGGCGGGCGGTGAAATGCTGGAGCAGCGGCAGCAGCGCACCGCGGACCGCGAGGATGATCACGCACACCCAGGTGCCGGCCGGCCGCGCGGCGCGGACAAAGCCTTCCCAGAAGGTCTTCGGCGCGATGGCTGAAACGCCAGTCAGAGGCTTGTCAGCAGACACTTAGACGCTGCCCAGCTTGGCGGCGCGAGCGAGCCATCCGTTGAGAAAGACGGATTGGGAGGGGCGGGCGACGACCAGGCCGCGATAGCGATCGGCGGCGACGCGACGGAACACTGCAACCAGATCGACCCCGTACGCACGGTGCGCGGCGGCGGTCGTTTGCAGGCCGATGGCGCCATCTTCGATCAGCGTCGGCAGCGCGCCCTTGCTGGCGATGTTGATGGCGCGTTGAAGCATCCGGCCGGCGGTGCGGATCCCGGCGTTCACCGCCTGGTCGAACACCGCGTGATCGATGTGCTTTGGCAGGGCATCGCACTTCGCCGGCACCCAGAAGCACCAGAGGTAGATCTTCGCCGCCTGCTCGACGGTCAGCTGGCGGATGTCCTCGATGTCGATCGGGCCGGCCGGAAACAGTCCGCGCACTGCCGGATTGATCGCCGCTTCGGCGCGCAGAAAGCGCAGCGAAATGCCGAAATTGGTGGCACCGCCGCGATCCTGCGGAATGTCGTTGAAGCCGCCTTCGGCCGCCAGCAACGCGCGCATGCAGATCGAGAAGCGATCGTTGCGATCACGGCCAGCAAAGCCCTCGAAAGCGGGCACGGGTTGTGGCGGTTTGGCATAGCGGGGCATGAACCCGGTCTAGGCGCGCGCGCGATGTTGGGTGGCCGGAAGCAGTTCCGGCGAAGGCGATTTAGCGTGCTGTTCCGAAGAGGCCCTGCTGCCAATCCGCGTCGGCATCGGCGGCTTCGGCGATCACCATCCGCACAAAGCGGTCGGTGACCAGCAGGCGGGACGCAATCTCGCGATTGCCAAGGCCGCGCGCCTTCATGTCGAGGATGGCGCGCCGCTTTGCAATCCCTACCGGGAATTCCAGCTTAGTCGCCCAAAAATAGCTGCCGAGCAAGATGGCCTTTTCATGCCCGATGATCTTGGCCACCGGATGGTCGGCGCCGGGCTGGCGCGGCACATAGACCGGCCGGCCACAAAAGGCGGCCGCCAGCGCCGCAGCCGCATCGTCGCCGATCACGGCGGCGACTTCGGCTTCGATATCGCTGGCGGCGCGCATCGTCATTCGTCGTAATGCTGGCTGGCGGCGTGAACGGCCAGATCATGGCCGAGCACGGCGGCGAGCTGCTCCAGGTCGCGCTCGGTCACCGGTTGCACGCGCTCGTTGAGGCCGAGCCGCTCGGCAATGATCGTCGCCATCGTCGCGTTCGAAGCGACGACGCCGGCGGCGATCAGGCGGCGCAGGATGGCGGCGCAGAGCCGATACTTCAGCGTCCAGATCGGATCGGCGAGGCCGGCGACGTCCTGCTTCCAGCCGTGCCGTTCGGCGATGGCCTTCAGCGCCTCGATCAGCTTGTAGACCTGCGCCTGGTCCGCCCATTGCAGCCGCTCGACGCCCATCTGGCGTCGCGCGAAGGCTTCGAGCGACGCCTCGCTGGCGTTGCGGATGACACCGAGCAGGCCGAGCGAGATCAGCATCGCGCGGGCCTTTTTCGCCGCCGGATGATCGGCCGGCGCCGGTTTGCGCGTGCTGACGGCCGGCGCCCAGCCAAGCCGCTTGAACTCGTCGAGCACCTTGGCCAGCTCGGCGACGTTCATTGCGGTGCTGCTGGTCTTCTTGGTCACCCGCTCCAGCAGTGCGCGATAGTCACCATCGTCGAAATCCAGATCCTTCTTGGCAATCTGGATCTTGGCGATCATCACCCGGCGCTGCGGATCCGGCGCGAACTTGGCGGGCTTGGCCGGTGTGGCCGCGACGGCGCGCAGCACCGGCGGTGCCTTGCCGGTGCTGGCGATCGGCGTGAAGACATTGCCCAGGGCGGTCCTCATGGCCGGTGCTTTGGCGCGGCGGCTCATTGTCCACCGCCCATCGCGCGCAGCGCAGCAAGCGAGGCCTCACCCAGCTCCGCAACGCGGATCAGGTGCGCCGCGGCTTCCTCGGCATAGCGGCGGGTGGCGCCGCTGTCGGTGGTGCGCCGGGCCTGCTTCGTCAGCGTCACGGCCCGCTCTAGGTGCGCGAACTGCGACCACTCATTGGCGCGCATCACCTCGACCTGGTCGAGCACGCGATGCTCGGCCGGCGTGACGTTGACGCGCATATCGGTGGCGGCCTGGGCTTTGAGAGCGCGGCTCACGATTGCACCTGATCAAACGAGCGATCGCGGCGGCCGATGCAGAACTCTGCCACCAAGTTGCGCCAGATGAAGGAGACGGCCCAGCCTTCGAAGGTTTCATCATCAGAGCCGCAGGCAGTCCAGCCGCCCCAAACGACCTTGGGAAGCCAGCCCTTCATGCCGCCACCTGCTGCGCCTGGGTGGCGGCCGGATCGGCGACGACATCGACCGGCTCGCCCTTGGGCGGCAGGCGATCGATGAAGAAGTCTTCGGTCTGCGTGATGCGGAAGCCGGCGCTGGCAAACCAGTCGCGCGCGGCGACGATATCGATGTCCTCGTCACCTGCATCGGTGGTGCCGAGCGGTGCCGACAGCCAGCGCAGCGCGGCGGTGATCGCCGGCTTGTCGAGCTCGAACTTGATGCGCAGCAGGCCTTTCCAGCCGCGGTCGACGAGCAGGCCGACCGCCTTTTCGACCGGCGACGGGTGCTTCAGCGTCGGGTTGCCGGTGCGATGGCCGATCAGGCAACCGCCCAGCTCGGCCGTCTTGCGGTCGCCTTCAGTCACGGTGCCGCCGGCGACGGCCCACCACGGCTTGATGGCGAGGAAAATGGCCTGCTGTTCTTCGATCAGCGGCGCATCGAGCTTGTCTGCCTCCGCCTTCATCTGCGCGACCGCGGCCGCAACGCGGGCAGCGCGCGCCTCGATCTGCGCCGAAAGTGCAGCGTAGCGCTGCAACTTTTCGATGGCTTCAGCCCGCGACTGGACGGCAGGCAGCACTTCGGATTTGCGTCGTTTAGCGGCCATTGAACGGCTCCTCAGAGGATGAAAAGGGACGGGTGTCGTGGATGACGAGAGCGCCGCCGCAGCGGTCGCATTCGGCGGTGGTGCGGCCGACGTGGAACTGCCGGCCCAGACAGGCCGGGCAACGCACGCCGGGGTAGTAGAGCAGCCCGAGCGGCAACCGCTCGAGCGGGCGGAATTGCAGGGCTTGCAGAGCGCGCGCGGTCATTCCGCACTGCCTTCGGCGGCATCGGCCGCCACGCCTTCAGCGATCAGCTCGTCTTGCCGTGCGCGCAGGCTTTCCAGCTGGTTCTGGCGCAGCCGCTGACCAATGGCCACCAGCCGGTCGGTGACATGGCGGAAGGCTTCTTCCTTCCGCCATTCGTTTACCCGGCGGATGCCATAGACGACGGTTGCCTTGTCGCGGCCCAAAAGCCGCGCGACCTGCATCATCGGGTAATCGCAGCCCACCTGGGTGACGGTCCAATCGAGCACGAAACGCGGCCGGATCAGCAGCTCATGGCGGCGCTTGCCGACCAGTTCGGCCGCCGAGACGCCCCATTCGTCGGCCACGGCCTGGGCCAGCCGGCTGATCCATGGGAAAAGGCGCTGTTCGAACGGCACCAGATTGCGCGGCGCGATCTTGTTCGCCTCTGCATTGGCATCGAGCACCGCAACCCGCGTCTCAAGCCCGGCGAT
>JAAFIT010000285.1 GCA_013298745.1 Sphingomonadales bacterium | reverse complement strand
GCAGCCGCGCCACGTCCGCTTGCCGCGCCAGCGCCTGCGCCCGGTGCAGCCGCGCTTCGGCGGCGACATCGGGACTGCCGGCCAGCGCCTCGGCGATCAGCGTGTCGAGCTGCGGGTCGCCATAGGCGCGCCACCATTCGGCCGCTGGCCATTTCGTCTCGGTCGCAGCAAGGCCGGCAAGCGCGGTTGCCGCCACGGGCTTGGGCCGCA
Organism: Sphingomonadales bacterium; assembly: GCA_013298745.1. Classification (GTDB taxonomy): domain Bacteria; phylum Pseudomonadota; class Alphaproteobacteria; order Sphingomonadales; family Sphingomonadaceae; genus Sandarakinorhabdus. Next base: position 3,991 of record JAAFIT010000285.1, on the reverse strand, counting down.
GCGCCGCATCGGCTGACGGCGTGGCGCACGCCGCCAGAGGCAGGCCGGCGCCGAGCAGCAGAGCGACAAGAGCGAGGCGGTGCGACATGAAAACCCGAAGCCGAGATACAGTTTAATTTGACCGTACGGTACGGTACGGTTATTGCGATTTAAGTGCAACTCAGACTTCGGTCAACACCGCAACGAGACAAACGCCCCATGACGGCCACTTTGACGCAGGCCCCGCCGCCGCTTCGCCCATCGCTGCGTTCTGGCAGCCACCAGCGCCGCGACACCATTTTGGCGGTCGCGCACACCGTGTTTCTCGAACACGGCTATGAAGCGGCGTCGATGTCCGAAATCGCGGCACGGCTCGGCGGCTCGAAGGGCACGCTCTACAGCTATTTCGACAACAAGGCGGCGCTGTTCGCCGCGCTGGTCGCCGACAGTTGCGCGCGCAATAGCGCCGCCATTTTCGACATCCCCGCCGAAGCCCGCGGTGATGCGGCGCTCACCGCCATTGCCCGGGCCTATATCGCGCTGGTGATGTCCGACTGGGCGACGCGGATGTTCCAGATCATCGCTGCCGAAGCACAGCGCTGGCCGGAACTGGCAACGATCTTCTTTGAATCGGGGCCGGCTGCCGCCACGGCGCAGTTGAGCCAGCACCTTGCCAAACATGCGACCGCCGATGGTCTGGTGATTGCCGACACAGTGGAGGCGGCGCAGACGTTCCTGACGCTCTGTCGCGGCAGCCTGCACCTGCGCCGCATCTTGGGCCTCGCCCCCGAACCCGATGCAGCGACGCTCGATGCCGAAGCGGCGCGAGCGGTGGCCGCCTTTCGCAGGCTCCATTCGGCCTGATCGCCGCCCTCAGGCCGCCGCAATCAACCCTTCGGCAGCAAGCCTTTGCCGCAACCGGGCGACGCCGGTGAAGTGATGCCCCGGAAAGCCCTGGGCTTCGCCGGCGCGGACATTTTCGATGCGATCATCGACAAACAGCCCCTCGCCGGCCTCCAATCCAAAGCGGCGGCGCGCCAGCCGATAGATTTCGGCCTCCGGCTTCCACAGCTTCTCGGCGCCCGAGACGATAACATCGCGGAACCGGTCGAAAATCGGCGCAGTGGGGCGGAACATCGCCCAGAATTCGTCCGAAAAATTGGTGATGGCGAACAGCGGCACACCCGCATCATCAAGCTCGGCGACCAGTTCGTGCATGCCCGGCACCGGCCCGGTGATGGTTTCCAGCCAGCGCGGCGCATAGGCGGCGATCAGATCGGCTTCGGCCGGATAGCGCGCCTGGAGTTCGGGGATCGTCTCGGTGACCGAGCGGCCGCGATCATGCTGGAAATGCCAGTCGGCGGTGACGACGTGCGACAGGAACCAGTCGCGCCGCGCGTCATCCGGAATCAGCTTGCGGTAAAGCGCGCCAATGTCCCACCCATAAAGGACATGGCCGACATCAAAGACAACAGCGCGTATGGGGGTCGATCGAGACACTGCCGCCCCCGTTTTCCCGCTCCGGATGCGGAGCGGGCGTCAATCAGCCCTGGCGGGCCTTGAAGCGACGGTTGGTCTTGTTGATGACATAGGTGCGGCCATGACGGCGCACGACCTGGCAGTCGCGGTGGCGATTCTTCAGCGACTTGAGGCTGTTGCGGACCTTCATGGAACTTCTCTGAAATCAGGAGTGCGGGATCAAGAGCGCGCCGGTTAGGGAAAGACGCCCGATGAGTCAATGATTTTCGAGGCGCTATCATCCCGATGCCCCGGGCTTTTTGCGATATCCGGCGTTATCCCCGGTTGCGAGGCGGCATGCTTGGTGCCTACAACGACGCCAGCACCCATTGCCCTTTTTCGCCTAACCCATCGAGGGACATCGATCATGCAGTTGCGTAAAGCCCCGGTTCTCGCTGTCGCGGCAGCCCTAACCCTTGCCGGCTGTGCCAGCACGCCGACCGCCGAAGTGACCCGCTTCCACATGGGACAGCCGATCGCGACCGACACCATTCGCATTGTGCCCTCGCCCGATCCAGTGGCGCCGGGCACGGCGATGTCGCTCGAATTTCGCACCCACGCCAATGTCGTAGCCCAAGATCTGGCGCGCCATGGCTTCCGCCCCGTCGAGAACGCCCCCAGCGCCTATATCGCGATTTTGAACGTCCAGCAGACGACCCGCGCCGGCATTCCGTCCTCATCGCCATTCCGCATCGGCATCGGCGGCGGCACCACCTCCGGCAATGTCGGCATCGGCGGCAGCGTCAACGTGCCCGTCGGCCAGCCGCGCAACAACGATGTCCGCGTCAATGTGCTGGCGCTGCGCATCCGCCGGTCTTCGGACAATTCGGCGGTCTGGGAAGGCCGCGCCGTTCAGGAGATCGCGGCGCGCCAGCAGGGGTCGAGCCTCTCCGCCGCGGTGCCGGCGCTCAGCCGCGCGCTGTTCGCCGAATTCCCGGGCGAAAGCGGCCGCGTCGTCACGGTGAAGCTGCAATAATGATCGGCATCGATGCTGCCTTCGACAGTGGCAATATCGTCGTGCGCCGCATCGGCGGACCCGACGATATCGAACTGTCGATCCGCAAGGATGCCCATTCGGATTTCTACCAATGGTTCCATTTCCGCCTGTCGGGCGCGCGCGGTGTGCCGTGCACCTTGCGCATCGTCGATCTGGCCGGCAGCGCCTATCCGGGCGGCTGGCCGAACTATCACGCCGCTGTTTCGGCCGACCGCCAGACCTGGACGCGGGCGCCGAGCCATTATGATGCCAAAACTGGCAATGGCACGCTGACCATCAGCGTCACGCCAACCAGTGACCAATTATGGTTTGCCTATTTCGCGCCCTATTCGATGGAGCGCCACCACGATCTCGTCGCCCGCATCGGCGCCTGCCCCGGCGTGGCGGTCGATTGCCTCGGCCACAGCATCGAAGGCCAGACCATCGACCGCATCCGGCTGGGTACCGGGCCGCGCCAGGTCTGGCTCTATGCCCGGCAGCACCCAGGGGAATCGATGGCCGAATGGTGGATGGAAGGCGCGCTCGAACGCCTGACCGACGCCGCGGACCCGATCGCCCGCCAGCTGCGCGCCAAGGCAAGCTTTCACATCGTTCCCAACATGAACCCCGACGGGTCGTGCCGCGGCCATTTGCGCACCAACGCCGCCGGCACCAACCTCAACCGCGAATGGGCCAACCCCAGCAGCGACAAATCGCCCGAGGTCGTCGGCGTGCTTGCCGCCATGCAGGCCAGCGGCGTCGATTTCGCCATGGACGTGCATGGCGACGAAGCCATCCCGCAGGTGTTCATCGCCGGGTTCGAAGGCATTCCGTCGATCACCGACAAGCAACTGGCGCTGCTGGCCGACTACAAGGCGCGGCTGGTGCGGCTGACCCCGGATTTCCAGACCCGCATCGGCTACCCTGTCGCCGGCGCAGGCAAGGCCAATCTGACGATGAGCACCAATGCCGTCGCCGAACGCTTCGGCTGCCTCGCGATGACGCTCGAAATGCCGTTCAAGGACAATGATGATTTGCCTGACCCGGTGCATGGCTGGTCGCCGGGGCGCAGCAAGGCGCTGGGGCGTGATTGCCTCGCCGCCCTTGCCGAAATCATCGACGATCTGCGCTAGTGCAAATGCCTGACAGCGCACAATCCGCCGCCGCACCGGACGCTAGACTGGCGGGCATGGACGATCGCTTCGCAGGCATGGCGCACATTCCCGGCGGCATTTTCCGCATGGGCTCCGACGACGGCTATTTCGAGGAAGCCCCGGCGCACCGCGCCGAGGTCGACAGCTTCTGGATCGATACCCATGCCGTCACCAACCGCGATTTTGCCGCCTTTGTCGCCGCCACCGGCCATGTCACCGTCGCCGAAATCGTTCCCGATGCCGCCGATTATCCCGGCGCGCTGCCGCACATGCTTTTCGCCGGCAGCCTGGTTTTCAAGAAAACCAGGGGCCCCGTTGACACCAAGGACTGGTCGCAGTGGTGGGAGCTGCGCCCCGGCGCCAA
>JAAFIT010000284.1 GCA_013298745.1 Sphingomonadales bacterium | reverse complement strand
CCTCGTCGTTATCCTTAACGATAACGACATGAGCATCGCGCCGCCGGTCGGCGCGCTGTCGGCCTATCTGTCGCGGCTGTTTTCCAGCCGGCAGTTCCTTGAACTGCGTGAGGCGATGAAGCAGATCACCCGCAAGATGCTGCCACCGCCGTTGAAAAAGGCCGCAGCCCAGGCCGATGAATATGCCCGCGGTTTCTTCCAGGGCGGCGGCACGCTGTTCGAGGAATTGGGCTTTTATTACGTCGGCCCGATCGACGGCCATAATCTCGAACATCTGTTGCCGGTGCTCGAAAATGTCCGCGACGCCGCCGAAGGCCCGATGCTGATCCATGTCGTGACGCAAAAGGGCAAGGGCTATGCGCCGGCCGAAGCCGCGGCCGACAAATATCATGGCGTCGTCAAGTTCGATGTCGTCTCCGGCACCCAGTTCAAGCCGACCCCGACCGCGCCCGCCTATCAGAATGTCTTTGGTGACGCGTTGATCGCCGAGGCCAAGCGCGATCCGAGCATCGTCGCGATCACCGCCGCCATGCCGAGCGGCACCGGCGTCGATCGCTTCAACAAGGCGTTCCCGGATCGCACCTTCGACGTTGGCATTGCCGAACAGCACGCCGTCACCTTCGCCGCCGGCCTCGCCGCCCAGGGCATGCGGCCGTTCTGCGCGATCTACAGCACCTTCCTGCAGCGCGCTTATGATCAGGTGGTGCACGATGTCGCCATCCAGAACCTGCCGGTGCGCTTCGGTATCGATCGCGCCGGGTTGGTTGGTGCCGACGGCTGCACTCACGCCGGGGCGTTTGATGTCGCCTATCTCGCCACGCTGCCCAACATGGTGGTGATGGCGGCCTCGGACGAGAACGAATTGACCAACATGGTCCATACCATGGCGCTCTATGATGATGGCCCGATCGCGGTGCGTTACCCGCGTGGCGAAGGCACCGGCGTTGCCATCCAGGCGGTGCCGACGCGCCTCGAAATCGGCAAGGGCCGCATCGTCCGCGAAGGCAAGACGGTTGCCATCCTGTCGCTCGGCACGCGTCTACAGGAAGCCGAAAAGGCTGCCGACGAACTCGAATCGAAGGGCCTGAGCACGACGATCGCCGACATGCGCTTCGCCAAGCCGCTCGATCACGATCTCATCCGCAAGCTCGCCACCACCCACGAAGTCGTTCTCACCATCGAAGAAGGCGCCGCCGGCGGTTTCGGCGCGCATGTCCTGACATGGCTTTCGGATGAAGGCCTCACCGACGCCGGCCTGAAGGTGCGGACGCTGCGCCTGCCCGATATTTTCCAGGATCACGACAGCCCAGCCAAGCAATATGCCGAGGCAGGGCTCGATGCGCCGGCGATTGTTGCGACGGTGCTCGAGGCGCTGCGGCATAACAGCGTCGGCGTGGTGACCGGGGCGCGGGCTTAGTCAGGCTCAACGCCTCGGATATGGTCTGCCATCGCTATCCCAGGCTCGACCCGGGAGCCTCCGCTGCATTTTCCTACACGGAAAGAATATGTTACACGATCGCCGACGCGTTCTTTGACATAGTTGGTGGATTGAAACCGCAGGGATAAGGGCCTGCGATGCGAAAACATGCAATTTTGTAGCTTTCGTGACTTTCCGACCGGCGAATTCGGCACACCAACATCCCAATCAATGGTGTCGACTTAGTGTCGACTTAAGGTGACAATGTTGTTTTTGCAGGGGTTTTGAGGCCCGTATCGCTGGACCCTTGCCGCGACACGCCAGCTTTCGACCGTGCCGCAACGCTTGACCCTATGGCGCGTCGCTCTGCCTTGTAACCGGCACCCAGGGAAGATGGTTAACATATAGAGCATAACTATTGTCGAATCGTAATGTGTGTGGCATTGCTCATGTCGCTTGCATCGGGGCAGGCGGGAGAGTGCGAATGCAGACATCGGGGTTCGCCGGGTTGGCCGCCGGCGCGTTGTTGGGCGTTTTCGGCGCTGGCGCGGCGTCTGCTGCGATTGTCGGGCCATCGTCTTATCTGTCGGCCGTAGACAGCCCGTTTGCTGGGCAGGTTTTCACCACCTTCATTCTCGAAGATTTCGATGGCGCGACCCAGCCGGGCTATAACCGGTCCGGCGGCAGCATCCTTGGTCCTGCGCCACTGACGGACAGTGTTGGCGGCGCCGGCAACAGCTTCTATTCGAACGGCCAGACCAGTCTCGGTTTCGATTTCGCGCCCTATCTGGCGTTGTATGGCAAGTTGCCGAACCGCGCCGGCATCGTCTGGACCGACGTCGGCTATCAGTTCGGTGAATGCTGCGGCAGCTTTGTGGCCGTGGCGCAGGTCCGCTTCGAGGCGTTTGACCAGAACAATGTCAGCCTCGGCACGAAGATCGCCACGCTCGGCGACGGCTTCGCCAATGGCGGCACGGCCGAAGATCGGTTTTTCGGCGCTATCAACGCCGGCGGCATCTCGCGTCTGGTCATCACCATGCCGACCAGTGATGATTGGGAAGTCGATCATCTTCAGTTCGGCTCCGCCGTGCCGGAACCGGAAAGCTGGATGATGCTGATCGCCGGCTTCGGGTTGATTGGGGCAACGGCCCGCCGCCGTCGCCAACATCGCGTGCCAGCCTGACGATCGTCGCCTGACCGCTGCCTGCTGATAGCGGTCGAGAGGCGTTGTGCCTCTCGACCGCGCCGCGACTCTCCCCTATGCCGCGTCGCACAATGCACGCGCCACCCGCCCCACCGCACCGCATTCCGACGCGGGGTGAGATTCTCCTGCTGGGGACGCTGACGGCCTTCGGCGCGCTCACCATCGATCTCTATCTGCCGACGCTGCCTAGCATCGCGCGCACTTTCGCGGTGGCACCGGCGACGGTGCAGCTCACCTTCAGTGCGTTCTTCATCGGCATGGCGATCGGACAGTTGTTCTATGGCCCGCTTTCGGATCGCATCGGCCGTCGCCCCGCCGTCCTCATCGGCTGCGTTGTCTATGTGATCGCGAGCCTCGCCTGCACGCTGGCACCCTCGATCAACTGGCTGATCGCCGGGCGCTTTGCCCAGGCGCTCGGCTGTTGCGCCGGCATGGTGGTGGCGCGGGCCGTGGTGCGCGACCGCTATGATCACCGCGATTCGGCGCGGATCTTCTCGCTGTTGGTTCTGGTGCTCGCCGTGGCGCCGCTCGTCGCCCCCACGGTCGGCGGATGGCTGGCGATGGCGTTCTCGTGGCGGGCGGTGTTCTTTGCGCTGGCGCTGTTCGGCACGGCAGTCGGCATCGCGGTCTGGTTCCGCCTCGATGAAAGCCGCTCGGCCGAAACCGAGGCCAAGGCGCGCGGCGAATCGGTGGTTGGCGCCTATCTCGATTTGCTGCGCAGCCGGCGGTTGCTCGGCTACACGCTTGTCAGCGCCTGCAATGGTGCGACCCTGTTCAGCTATATCGCCACGGCGCCCGATCTGGTCATTGATATCTGGGGGTTCAGCCAGAGCCAGTTCGGCCTGATCTTCGCGGCCATCGCGGTCGGCGTCATCGGTTCCAGCCAGGTCAACCGGCGCTTGCTGCTGCATTATTCGCCCGATCGCATCCTCGGCGTCGCCTGCCTGTTCGCCATCGGCTTTGGCCTGGCGCTGCTCGCGGCGGCGCTTCTGGACGCGTCGAAATGGTGGATTCTCGCCGGGCTGTTCGCGGTGCTGACCTCCAACGGCTTCATCGCGGCCAATGCGCTGGCTGGGGCGCTGAACGTCGATCCACTGCGCGCCGGCACCACCTCCGGCCTGTTCGGCGCCGCCAATTTCGCATTGGGCGCCGTCGCTTCGGCAACCGCTGCGGCGCTGCATGATGGCACGCCGCTGCCGGTTGCTATGGTGATCGCTGCGGCGCTGGTGTTGGCGACCATCGCCTATTACGGACTTGCCAGGCCGCGATGACGCAAAGCTTCGGCCTGCGCCCCTTCCTGCTCGCGCTGGCCGTCGTGGCCGTCTGGGGCACCAATTTCGTCATCATCCGCTTGGGGCTGGATGCACTGCCGCCGTTGCTGTTCGCGGCGCTGCGCTTCACGCTGGCAGCGCTGCCACTGGTGTTCTTTCTCAAGCGCCCGGCGGTACCGTGGCGGGATCTGGCGGCCTATGGCGTGCTGATCGGCGTCGGCCAGTTCGGGTTGTTGTTCATCGCCATCGATGGCTTCATCGCACCGGGGTTGGCGAGCCTCGTCGTGCAGACGCAGGTGGTTTTCACCATCGCGTTTGCCATGC
>JAAFIT010000283.1:2678-4230 GCA_013298745.1 Sphingomonadales bacterium | reverse complement strand
CCATCCCCAGAATGGCGGCGGCATCTTCGGGAAACAGCCCTGTTGCCACCGAAATCGCCACGCCCGGATGCCGCGCCGCGCACGTGATGGCGAGCGCGCTGCGATTGCCCGGCACCGGCCCGCCAAGCCATTGGCCGACGAGCAGCGCGAAGGCGACAATCACGATGCAGACAATGAGCGTGCCGCCACCAATCCGCGCGGCAATGTCGCCCCAACGTGCCAGCACCAGGGCTCCGGCACCGAGGCCGATGCCGATCCAGCCGATCCGCCCCCCCCCATTTCGCGACCACCGGGATGACATTCGGCAGGAAATGCCCGATCGCCATGCCGATCGCCATCGGAATGGCAACGGTCAGTGCCAGCACCGTCACCATCGCTGTGGGTTCGAACGGAAACCGCTTGCCGAAAATCATGCCGGCAACCGTCAGCATGATCGGCATGGCCAGCAGTGAAAACAGCGTCGCCAGCACCTGCAGGCCAATGGCATAGCTCGCTTCGCCGCCGGCCTTGACCTCCTTGTTGGAAATCAGCGGCGGCATCGGCGCCACGGAAAGCGCCAGCAACACCGCGGCAACCGGCCGCGGCAGATCGAGCCAGACGGTCAGGAACAACACGAACGCCGGAACGAGAACGAACATCGCCAGCATCGCGCGCCCCGCCAGCGCCGGTTGGCGCACCAGCGCCAGCGCATCGGCCGGCCGCGCCCGCACGCCGATCGAGATGACGTTGAGCATGATGCCCAGTACAATCAGCAGCTTGACGATTGTCGCCGCGTCCATGGCCGGCCCCTCCCATTCAAAAAAACGGGCGCCGGGGCATAAGCCGCCGACGCCCGCATTCAGTCTGTGATGACCTCAGGCGCCGCCAGAGCCGGCCTGTGTCATTTTCTCGATGACGTTTTCCAAGCTGAAGCTCGCCGCTTTCTGCCGCGGCGGGAACTCAGCAAAGGTCTGCAAGAACCGCCCGGCGATGGGCTGCGCTGCAATCAGGATGAACGCACGGCTCATCCACCAGTCGTAATAGGTATTGGAGGTGATATCGGCCCATTCATAGGGGTCGGTCCGCAAGTTGAACAGCTTCGGCGCGCGCAGCGTGACGAGCGGCTCGGCCCAGATCAGACAGGTCCCCATGACCCGCTGTTCCATGAAGACGACCTTCCAATTGTCGTAACGCATCGCCGCCAGTTCGGCTTCGTCGGTCCAGTAGACAAAGCTATCGCGCGGGCTGGGGCCCTTGCCAGTGATATGATCGACCATGCTGTAACCATCGAGGTGGACCTTGTAGGTCTTGCCACCCATCTCATGCCCAGCCTTCAGCTTTTCCGCGATGTCTGGCTCGCCACCCATAGCGGCGAACGTCGGCAGCCAATCAAGATGCGCTACGATGTCATTCGAGATCGAACCCGGCTTGATGTGCCCGGGCCAGCGAACCATGCAAGGCACGCGATAAGCGCCTTCCCAGCTGGTGTTCTTCTCGCTGCGGAACGGCGTCGTGCCGGCATCCGGCCAACTGTTGCAATGGGGGCCGTTATCGGTCGAATACATGACAAAAG
>JAAFIT010000283.1:0-2668 GCA_013298745.1 Sphingomonadales bacterium | reverse complement strand
CGCCGATCGCCTTGTCATGATCGATCATGACGTCGTGATATTCGGACTGCCAGCGGCCTGACTGGCCAAGGCTTTCGGGCTTGGCATAGGTGCGGAAGTGCATGTGCGTGGTGTTGAACCACACAAAGAACGGAATGCCGGCGGCATTCTGGCGCTTGATGAAATCCACAGTCAGCGCGGTGACTTCATCATCGATCGTCTGCATGCGCTTCTTGGTCAGCGGACCGGTGTCAACAACGGTCTGCCCGCCCTTGCCATCCGAATGGCAATGCAGAACGCCGCGCGGACCCATGTTCTTCTTGAAGTTGGGAAAATCCTTTGCCGACGGATAATCGCGGTCTTCGGGTTCTTCCTCGGCATTCAAATGATAGAGGTTGCCGAAAAATTCATCGAACCCGTGCACCGTCGGCAAGAATTTGTCCTGGTCGCCAAGATGGTTCTTGCCGAATTGGCCAGTGGCATAGCCCAACGTCTTCATGACAGTGGCAATGGTCGGGTCCTCGGGCTGAATGCCGACGTCGGCACCGGGCATGCCGACCTTGGTCAGGCCGGTGCGCAGACCGCACTGGCCGGTAATGAAGCTGGCGCGACCGGCGGTGCAACTCTGCTCGGCATAATAATCGGTGAACAGCATGCCCTGTTCGGCGATGCTGTCGATATTGGGCGTGCGATAGCCCATCATGCCCTTGGTGAAGATCGAGAGGTTGGATTGACCAACGTCATCCCCCCACATGATCAGAATATTGGGTTTTCCGTTCGGCATTTTCTCTCTCCCCGAGTGAACGATGGCGCACCATAAGCCGTGACGCTGGTGACATTGTCCGGCTTCGCACAGTTATGTGTCAACCGGGCCTACGTGCCTTATTTTTTGCTGGCACCGAATCTTCCCGAAACGACAACCACCCGATTGCAAGAAATCGCACAATTGCTAGAATGCGTTGAATTCGTGGAGAGGCTGTGCCTTGCTGAAGAACGACATCGCTGCCTATTCGACGTTCCTGGTCAACAATGGCTGGCTGGCGCATTGCAGCCGCGGCTTTGCCGAAAGCTTCATCGCGCATTGCCACTGGCGCCATGTGCCGGCTGGTACCGGCATTCAACATGCTGGCGAACCCGGTGCGACGGTCACCGGTATCGCTCACGGCAATGCCTTGTTGACGACTTCGCTATCATCACCGGATTCGCCAAGCCTCCATGTCATGCAACCGGGGGAGTGGTTCGGATTTATTCCGCTGTTCATTGGTGGCACGCGGCCCAATTCGGTTGTTGCGCGCACCGATATGGTGCTGGCGACCATGTCGCAGCCCGAAATCGAAGCGCTGCTGGCGCCGCGGCCGGAGTGGTGGCGCGATATTGGATCGCTCGGCATTATTCACGCCAATATTGCAACCGGAATCGCTGCGGACCTGATGATCCGCGAATCGCGCCGGCGCTGTGCCGCTTCGCTGCTTCAAGTGGCCGACTGCCGCCATGCCGATCCCCTGGGTCCGGAACTTGCCAGCACGCCGTTGAGCCAGGAAGAACTGGCGGCAATCGCCAACCTGTCGCGCACTTCGATCAGCAGCATCCTGCGCGATTTCGAAGAGACCGGGTTGATCAAGCTCGGTTATCGCAGCTTCACCATCTTGCAACCGGGCAAGCTGCGCGACCTTGTCGACAACGTTTAGGCCATCGCAGCGCCCGATTGTTCGACATTGGGCAAAGCGTGAGCGACGACGCTGTTAGCCCAAGCTTCAATTCGGCGTGACAACAGGGCTCGACAACAATGGGGACCAAACTGACGTTGGGGCTAGGCGCCCTTCCCGCGTTGCTGCTGGCAACCGCGGTGCCGGCCGTGGCCCAGCAAACCGAATCCGCCGCCGAGCCAATGGGCCACCACACCGGCACCAATGTCGCGCTGGTCGATCACAAGCGCCGCTATTTCATGCCGGATCTGCCGCTGCCCAAGCCGCAGACGCCGGAACAGGCTGCCAAGCGCGCCGAAAAATTCTTCACCATCCGCCCGAGCATCGCGCTGCTTGGTGACTGGACCAGCTTCAGCCAGAATCAGGCCAGTGTCGGCCAGGTCGGCGTCCAGGAGGACGAGTTTCAGGTGCGCAGCGCGCGATTGAACCTGATCGGCAGCATCGGCAGCAGCTACAAAATCGGCTTTCAGTTCGGCGGCGAATACAAGGGCTTCGACACCGAGCCGGAACAGCAATGGCAGCTGACCGACATGTCGCTGACCTTTCCGCTCGGCAGCCGCACCAAACTGACGGTCGGCAAAACGAAAGAAACCTTCAGCTATGAAATGGTCGGCGACGCCGCCAACCTGCCACACAGCGAGCGCGTGCTGAACCCCTTCTTCGTCAGCCGCAACATGGGGGCGCGGCTGACCCATGTTTTCGGCGCCGACAAGCGCGCGACGCTGTCGGCCGGCATCTACAACGACGGCTGGGACGTCAACAGCAAGACCAGCCGCGGCTGGGACATCACGGCGCGCGCCACCGGGCTGGTCTGGGATGAACCCGCCGCCAACCGCTTCCTGCATCTGGGCCTCGCCTATCGCCATGTCGCGTCGGACGGCGTGCTGCGCTATCGCGGCCGCGCCGAAACCAATGTCGGTGACAATTTCATCGATACCGGCAACATCGATGCTGACAGCGCCGACCACTTCGGCGTCGAAGGC
>JAAFIT010000282.1 GCA_013298745.1 Sphingomonadales bacterium | reverse complement strand
TGGTCATGCCGTCGGGGGCAGTGCGGTTTCACCTCGCCAAGGGCAACGCGCTGGCCAAGCACCTCGACGGGATGGTCGCGCTGGCAAGCGTCGGCGGCCCCGGCAGCTATGTCAGCCCCAATTGGTATGCCGACCCGGCAGGCCATGTGCCGACGTGGAATTATCGCACCGTCGAACTCGAAGGCCCGGTGACGGCGCTCGGCTGGGATGATCTGCATGTGCTGCTCGATCAATCGGCCGCGACCTTCGAGCCGCGCGTCGGCCAGAACTGGACAATGGCCAAAATGGACCCGGCGCGCCGCGATGCGATGATGCGGGCGATCACCGCCTTCGAACTGGTGCCGACCGACATCCGCAGCACCGACAAGAACAGCCAGAACCGCAGCGATAGTGATGCCCGCGGCGTTGTCGCGGCGATGGAGGCGATCGGTGACCACCAAGGCGCTGCCGCAATCAAAAGGACCCGCGGATGGTAAAGCTCGCGGTGTTCGATTGCGATGGCACGCTGATCGACAGCCAGGTCAACATTCTTCGCGCCATGGGGCAGAGCTTCGCCCGCCACGGGCTGGCGCCGCCGCCGGATCACGCCATCCGCCGCGTCGTCGGGTTGAGCCTCGTTGAATCAATGCAGATGCTGTTGCCGGAGGCCGAGCATGATCTGCACGTCCGCCTGGCACAGGACTACAAGGGTGCGTTCCAGCGGCTGCGGGCGGACAGGACGCTCGATCCCGAACCGCTTTATGCCGGCATTGCTGATCTGCTTAATGACTTGCGCGATGCCGGCTGGCTGATGGGCGTTGCCACCGGCAAGTCGGATCGCGGCCTGGCGCTGGCACTGGCGCATCATGGGCTGACGGACCATTTCATCACCTTGCAGACCGCCGATCGCCACCCGTCGAAGCCCCACCCTTCGATGCTTAATGCAGCGCTCGCCGAGGCCGGGGTTGGCGCGACTGACGCTGTCATCATCGGTGACACGGTGTTCGACATGGCGATGGGCGCCAACGCCCGGGTGCGTGCCATTGGTGTCGATTGGGGCTATCACGACGCCGAGGAGTTGATCGAGGCCGGCGCCATCGGCGTGGCGCTTGATACCGATGAATTGCGAGGGTTGATCGATGGCTGAACCGGCGCTGCCGAACGAAAAACCTGCGGGGCCGATCCTGTCGGCGGCCGAAGCGAAAAAGCGGCTGGCGATTTACATGGCGGTCAAGTTCGTCGGCCTGGCGGCGATGTTTGGCGGTGTGTTCCTGGCGCGCGGCGGCATCAATGCCGGCGCCGTTGTCCTGCTGGCGATCGGCGCCGTGGCACTGTTCATTCGGCCAAGGATGCTCGGGCTGACGACGCGACCTGAGCAATGAAGCGGTTTTACAAGCTTGCGGCCGTTACCGGCGAGACCGCGCCCTTTGGCGTCGCGCTCGATGCCCGGCCGCTCCGCACGCCAGCACGCGCGATGCTTGCGCTGCCGACACTGGCGCTTGCCGAGGCGATTGCTGCCGAATGGAACGCGCAGACGGACACCATCAACCCGCGGTCGATGCCGCTGACCGGTCTTGCCAATGCTGCGATCGAACGGGTTGCGCCTGACGCCCAGGCCTTTGCCGATGGCCTGGCAGTGTTTGCCGAAAGCGAACTGCTCGCCTATCGCGCCGATTATCCGCCGGCGCTGGTGGCGCATCAGGCCATGCATTGGGACCCATGGCTCGAATGGGCGCGTGCGCGCTATGATATTGATTTCACGCTCGTGACCGGCATCATCCATCGGCCACAGCCAGCGGCGACATTGGCCCGCATCCAGACCGCCTATCGTGCCATCGAACCAATGGCGCTGGCGGCGCTCAACCCGGTGGTGACGATTTCCGGGTCCGCGATCATCGGCCTTGCCGTCTTCGAAGGCGCGATGAATGCCGATGCGGCCTGGGCGATCGGCCACCTTGACGAGCTTTGGCAGGCGGAACAATGGGGCAAGGACCCGCTCGCCGAAGCGGGCCACAAGGAACGGCAAGGCGATCTGGCGGCGGCCGTATCGATGCTGCGCCTGCTTTAGGTTCAGGCCTCTGCCAACGAAGGCAATTTCAATTGCTGCAATGCGCGTCAAGCGCGCCTGAAATACAGAGTTTCGATACGGCCTAGGCGCCGACGGCAGCCCGGCGGCGGCGCATGGCGGCGCCGGTCAGGCCGAAGCCGGCGATCAGCAATGCCCAATTGGATGGCTCCGGCACCACGCCCATTGTGGCCGTATCGACATCCCACAGGTCAACGGCCCAATTCTGGCTGCGACCATTGAAGTCACCATTGCCAACATAGCCATCGGAGAGGTTGGTACCGGCGGCGAAATTGGGGGCAACCTGCAGGGACAGGCGATAGCTGCCTGGATTGAGGACCAAAGTGATGAACGGATCATAGCAATTGCCGCCGTCGCACGGCAGGCCGACGAACCCGCCATCATCATTTTCCTGCAGCAGGTCGCCGGACGGCAGCGCAAAAAGCGTCATGATCGGATCGAAGCCGCCGGCCGCGATGGTATTGCCCGCCAGATTGTCGCCGCCCGAATAGCCCAGCGACTGCAGCGTCACATGTGACTGCGCGGCGAGGGTGAAGTCGAAAAACTGCACCTGTTGCGGCGCCGAAAAACTGCCGGTGAAGGAGAAGTAATTGGACGCCTGGGCCGAAACGGGCAGTGCCGCGAGCGCCCCAGCCAGCATCATTGTGAACCGCATTGATTGCTCCTCCATTGGCAGAGATGTTAAAACATTACATAAGTGTAAGTTCCTATGTCGCTTGCAGGCGACCGTCAACCCGCGGCTGCTGCGATACCGCGCCAAACCGTCCGGCTTGCGAGAAAGGTGAGCTTGTGGCTAAGCACGGCGACGCTCAGACGGGGACGATGATGCTCAAGACACTCGAAGACCTTGAACGCCGGCGCGATGCGGCGCGAGCAGGGGGCGGCCCGAAGCGCGTTGCTGCCCAGCACGCCAAGGGGCGTCTGACGGCGCGCGAGCGGCTCGACATTTTGCTCGATCCCGGTTCGTTCGAGGAACTCGACATGTATGTCGAGCATAATTGCGTCGATTTCGGCATGGCCGAACAGACCATCCCGGGCGATGGCGTCGTTACCGGTTCGGGCACCATCAACGGCCGGCTGGTGTTCGTGTTCAGCCAGGATTTCACTGTCTTTGGTGGCTCGCTGTCCGAACGCCATGCCCAGAAGATCTGCAAGATCATGGACATGGCAATGAAGGTCGGCGCGCCGGTGATCGGGCTCAACGATTCGGGCGGCGCCCGCATCCAGGAAGGTGTCGCGTCGCTCGGCGGCTATGCCGAGGTGTTCCAGCGCAATGTGCTCGCCTCTGGTGTGGTACCCCAGTTGAGCCTGATCATGGGGCCGTGCGCCGGCGGCGCGGTCTATTCGCCGGCAATGACCGACTTCATCTTCATGGTGAAGGATTCGTCCTACATGTTCGTCACCGGCCCCGATGTGGTGAAGACCGTCACCAACGAAGTCGTGACCCAGGACGAACTCGGCGGTGCCATCACCCACACCACCAAATCGGGCGTCGCCGATGTGGCGATGGAGGATGATGTCGACGCGCTGCTGCGCACCCGTATCTTTTTCGATTTCCTGCCGCTCAACAACCGGGACGGCGCGCCGTTCCGCCCGTCCGCCGATGATCCGATGCGGGCCGAGCCGAGCCTTGATACGCTGGTGCCGCCTTCGGCCAACAAGCCCTATGACATGCACGAGCTGATCCGCAAGGTCGCCGACGAAGGCGAATTTTTCGAACTTCAGCCCGGCCATGCCGGCAACATCATAATCGGTTTTGCCCGCATCGAAGGCCATACGGTCGGGATCGTCGCCAATCAGCCGATGGTGCTCGCCGGCTGCCTCGATATCAATTCATCGAAAAAGGCCGCGCGGTTCGTGCGCTTCTGCGACGCCTTTTCGATCCCGATCGTCACCTTTGTCGACGTGCCCGGCTTCCTGCCTGGCGTCGCACAGGAGCACAACGGCATCATCAAGCACGGCGCCAAGCTGCTCTTCGCCTATGCCGAAGCGACGGTGCCGAAGATCACCGTCATCACCCGCAAGGCCTATGGCGGCGCCTATGACGTGATGGCATCAAAGCATCTGCGCGGCGATCTGAACTATGCCTGGCCGAGCGCCGAAATCGCCGTGATGGGCGCCAAGGGCGCCGTGGAGATCATCTTCCGCGGCAAGAGCCCGGAAGAAATCGCCGAGCGCACCGC
>JAAFIT010000281.1:1113-4271 GCA_013298745.1 Sphingomonadales bacterium | reverse complement strand
CGAGATCGCCGCGATCAGCGGCACCAGCGCCGGCGCGATGAACGCGGTGGTGTGCGGCGAAGGCCTGATGGAGGGTGATCGCGCCCATGCCCGGGCGCAGCTCGATCATTTCTGGCATGGCATGGGCGACAAGGCGGCGGTGATGTCGCCGTTCCAGCGCACCCCCTGGCAGCAGATGACCGACGATTATTCGCTGAATTTTTCGCCGATGTACGAGATGAGTCTGGCGATCTCGCGGATGGTGTCGCCCTATCAGTCCAACCCCTTCGGCTATAACCCGCTGCGCGACGCGCTGAACGAGCTCATCGATTTCGAGCGGGTGCGCCGCAGCCGCAAGGTCAAGCTGTTCATCAACACGACGCATGTCGCCACGGGTGGCCTGCGGTGCTTCCGCGAGCATGAATTGACGGTGGACATGGTGCTGGCGTCGGGCTGTCTGCCCTATCTGTTCCACACCCCGATCATCGACGGCGAAGGCTATTGGGATGGCGGGTACATCGCCAACCCGGCGCTGGAGCCGATGAGCCGGGCGACGGGCTGCGGCGATGCGTTGATCGTCCAGCTCAACCCCATCGTCCGCAACGAACTGCCGAAAACCGCGCATGAGATTTCCGACCGGCTGAACGAAATCACCTTCAACGCCAGTCTGGTCAGCGAATTGCGCTTCATTGGGGAACGCAATCGCCTGATCGCCAATGGCGAACTGTCGACCGAATCGCATCCGCGGCTGCACCTTCACATGATACATGGTGACGACGAGCTCGGCCGCTTCCCGCCATCGTCGAAGCTGCTCGCCGAAAAGGCGTTTCTGCTCAAGCTCAAGGCGCTCGGCCGCAGCGCTGCCGACGAATGGCTGGCGAAGCATGGCGATGACATCGGCAAGCGCTCGACCTTCAACTATCGCCGGCTTGTCGCCGCCATGACTCAAGACACCGACGAGGTGCCGGTGGCGGCCGCGCTGTCCGAACGCGACTGAGACACCGCCGACTTATCCCCGATATCCCCGTTATCCACAGGCCAAACGGCGATTATTTCACTTTGACGACTCGGCACTTGGTGAGACACTTCACCTGTAGACGGGAATTGACGGCGGCGGAAACGCCAAAGGAAATGAACGGGTTACAGCCGGATGATGGCGACAATTCGGGGCTTGCCCAGGGAATTGCAACGACAGCAGATGGCAGGGTTCGCCAGAACCTTGTGCAGCCAAGGCCTCCATGCAGATGGGATGGTGCGGCGACGAGGGACGACGGGTCCAGCGACGCAGCAGGGAGGGTGCAAGCCGGACCGAGAGCGAAGCGAAAGTGCCGTGGAACGAAACGGATCGCCGCGCTGAAACCCGTAAGGGCAACAGCCGCCAGGGCCGCCGCAGCCGCAAGGTGAAGGGCGATGCCAAGGGCAGAGCGGACCGCGACGCGGGCACGACACAGTGGCGGCTGGTGGCAACACCAGCCGCCATTTTGCTGCGCAGCGCCGCGAGCGCGCGCATTGCGCGCCGACAGGCGCAAGCACGGCCAGCGGGGCGACGCGCGCTCCTGCGCGTCGAACCCGTCTGACGCCAGCCGCGGCTTTGCCGCGGCCCTTGCCTTTCTCAACTCAGCTCAAGGCTTCGAAACGTCCGCAACCTGCATCGGGCTCGGGATCTCATCCTTCATCCCCGCCGCGACCTTTTCCGCGGCCTCGAGCACCCGCAGGATGTTCCCCCCCGCCAGCTTCTCGCAATCGGCCTCGCTCCAGCCGCGCTTGAGCAACTCTGCGATCAGCGCCGGATAGGTTTCGACGCCTTCGAGGCCGATCGGAGTCGTGTCGATGCCATCAAGATCGCCGCCGATACCGACATGATCATGGCCGGCAATCTTGGCGATATGATCGAAATGGTCGGCAACGTCGGCAATCGTCACCGGCGGCATCGGATTGGCCTTTTCCCATTCGGCCAACGCCGCCGCAGCGCGCTCGGGCTGGCCGATGTAGAGCCCTGAATAGGGCGGCGCGTTGTAGCGCGCCCGTTCACCGGCGCGCGCCGCCTCCCATTCCTGGCGGGCGCGGCTGACGTAACCCGGAACGAACGTGCTCATCACGATGCCGCCATTGGCCTTGATCAGCCACAGCATGTCATCGGGAACATTGCGCGGATGGTCGGTCAATCCGCGCGCGGCCGAATGCGAAAAAATCACCGGCGCCTTGGTGGCCGCGAACACCGCCTTCATCGTGCGCGGCGAGACGTGGCTGATATCGACGAGCATGCCGAGACGGTTCATTTCATGGACGACCGACTTGCCGAACGCCGTCAACGCCTCTTTCCTTGGTGGTTCGTTGGCACTGTCCGCCCAATCATTGTGGCGGACGTGCGTCAGCGTCATGTAGCGGACGCCCAGATCGTAGAACATGCGCAGCGCCGGCAGGCTGTTGTCGATCTGGCTGCCGCCTTCGACGCCCATCAGGCTGGCGATCTTGCCGGTCTTCTGGATGCGGCGCACATCGGCGGCGGTCGCGGCGAGTTCGAAATCCTTGGGGTGGCGCGCCACGATGCCGCGAACGATATCGATCTGTTCGAGCGTCGCCTTGACCGCGGCCGGCCCGGTGACATTGGCCGGCACCCACACCGACCAGAATTGCCCGCCGACGCGGCCCTGGTGCAGGCGCGGAATATCGGTTTGCAGCGGCTGTTTGAAGGTGCGGCTGTCGGCGTTGAGATCGACGCTCCACCAGCCCTCGCCGAACTGGCCCCGCAACTGTTCCGGCCAGTCATTATGGCCATCGATGATCGGCTGGCGCTTCAGCACCGCATAGGCGCGGGCCAGATTGGGATCATCCGCCGCAACGGCGGGACTGGCGATGGCGAGAAGGGCGAGCAGGGGAAAAATGCGCATGGACGGGTTGTCGCACCCTTCCACCCTCTCTTGCAAGACAGCTGTTTTCGATGGCCGATGATGCGCTATCGCCTGTGGCAGCCTTTCAATCGGGGAAATCAAGATGCTCAATACCAGCGAACGCGAATGCTATAACGCCGATCACGAAGCCTTTCGTGGCACGGTGCGCAAGCTGTTCGAAAAGGAGCTCTATCCCAACATCGACACGTTCGAAGCGGAAGGCATCGTTTCCAAGGATTTCTGGCGCGCCTGCGGTGACAATGGCCTGCTCTGCCCGACCGTTCCCGA
>JAAFIT010000281.1:0-1103 GCA_013298745.1 Sphingomonadales bacterium | reverse complement strand
TCGGCTACAATGCCGTCGTCAATGAAGAGCTCGCCTATTCGGGCTGCTCGGCGGGCATCACGCTGCAATCCGACATCGTTGCCGATTACATCGTCGCCTATGGCAGCGAGGAGCAGAAGCGCAAGTATCTGCCCAAGATGATCTCCGGTGAACTGATCACCGCCATCGCGATGACCGAGCCGGGCGCCGGATCCGATCTGCAGGGCGTGCGCACCACCGCCAAGAAGGATGGCAACCACTATGTCATCAGCGGATCGAAAACCTATATCACCAACGGCCAGAATGCCGATCTGATCATCGTCGTCGCCAAGACCGAGCCCGACAAGGGCGCCAAGGGCACGTCGCTGATCCTCGTCGAAGCCGGCACCGAAGGCTTTGCCCGCGGCCGCAACCTCGACAAGATCGGCCAGCACAGCGCCGACACCTCGGAACTGTTCTTCAACGAAGTGCGCGTGCCGATGACCAACTGCCTCGGCGAGGAAAACAAGGGCTTCATCTATCTGATGAGCCAGCTACCACAGGAACGCCTGGGCATCGCCATCGGGGCACAGGCCGGCGCGCAGCGCGCCTATGACGAAGCCGTGGCCTTCACCAAGGACCGCAAGGCGTTCGGCAAGACGGTGTTCGATTTCCAGAACACCCGCTTCACGCTGGCCAGCCTGAAGACCGAACTCCAGGTCGGCTGGGCGCATATCGATTGGGGCTTGAAGCGCCTGATGGAAGGCAAGCTGACGGCCGCCGAAGCCAGCGCCGCCAAGCTGTGGCACACCGAAATGCAGGGCCGCGTTGTCGATGCGGCGCTCCAACTGCATGGCGGCGCCGGTTACATGAACGAATATCCGATCGCCCGGATGTGGCGCGATGCGCGCGTGCAGCGCATCTATGGCGGCACGTCGGAAATCATGCGCGAAGTCATCGCACGCACGATCTGATGACGGAGGCGCACCCGCGCCTCACCACCTACGTAAAATTAGGGACTGGCTTCGCTCTCCTGCCCGTGACAGGAGGAGCGCGAAAGCCACAGGAGAAAACGACCATGATGTTTGAATATAGCGACAAGACCAAAGGTCTCATCGAGCGGGTCACCGCCTTCATGGACGAAC
>JAAFIT010000280.1 GCA_013298745.1 Sphingomonadales bacterium | reverse complement strand
GCTGACCTTTTCGCCGGCCTGGAAGCTCAACGCCAGCGGTGTGCCGTCGGGCTTGAGGCTGCCGCCGCCGCCTTCGTTCAGCGCGAAATCCGCCTTGATCCATTCGGGGTGTTTTTCGATCAGCCAGCGGACATTATTGATGCGCGCGCCCGATTCCTCGCCGCACGACAGCAGCATCTTGACGGTGCGCTTGGGCCTCGCGCCCGATGCCTTCATCCGGGCCATGCTGTCGGTCCAGATCGCCGCCTGAGATTTGTCGTCGGCGCTGCCGCGGGCATAGAAATAGCCGCCTTCCTCGATCAGCGTGAACGGGTCGCGCGTCCAGTCCTCGCGCTTGGCGTCGACAACATCGAGGTGCGCGAGCAGCATGACGGCGCCGAGCGAGGGGTCGCTGCCGGGCAGGGTGGCGATCAGGCCACCATCCAATGGCAGACCTTCGGGGACGAAGACATTGAGGTCGCTTTCCGGGAAACCGGCCGTCCGCAATCGCGATGCCATGCGCTTGGCCGCCAGCGTGCAATCGCCGGTGGCATGGCTGGTGTTGGTTTCGACCAGTTCCTTGTAGAGCGCGCGGAAGGCCGTCTGGTCGGGCCGGTCGGCGGCGTGCGCCGCCACAGGCATCAGGGCCGCGACCACGGCCGCGCTCAACATTTTGCGCATCGAATACTCCCCCTCGGACATTGTCGCCATGTGGCGACAAAATCCGAGGCAGGGCAAGCCGGGAATTATGCGTGGCCCGTCGGTGCGTTCGACAGTGGCTCAGGCTTTGCAGTTCAACCCGCTGGCGCGACCTTTCAGGAAGGCACGCCGCAGCGAGGCGGCGAGCGTTGCCGCTCTGGCGCGCTTTTCCGCCGCCGTGGCGCCTGACAACTGGCGGATGATGCTGCGGCCGGGAATGAGGCTGGTGGCGGCGGATTCAGCGGCACCAAGGACGAATTCGGTCGACGAGACGGACGCCCCGCGCGCTTCGGGCGAATCGACATCAGGGCCGACCAATTTGGTGATGCGATCGATCTCGCGCTGGTAATCGGCGCAGCCACGCAGCCCTTTCAACGAATAGGGCTCCTTCATGATGGCTTCGAGTTCGGGCGAGATGCCACCGCCGCTGATGTTGAGGTCACGCAGCGGTTGAGTGGCGACCCGGCTGGCGGAATCGGCGGCCTGTTCGGCCGTGCTGCGTGGCGGTGTCTGCGCGGTCGCTGGAACCGTGAGGCTGGCAATGGCGGCCGCCAGGGCCAGGCGGCAATGCAGTCCGTATGTCATCAGATCTCGTCCCCCGGCGGGCCACCCCGCCGGGACAGGATAATCGGGGTTTTCAGACTTTGCACCCCTTGCCGCGCGCCATGCCCTTCAGATAGGCGCGCCGCACCGATCCGGCATAAACGACGGCCTTGGCATAGTTCTGCTTGGCCTCGGCACCCGAAAGCCGGCGGATGACGCCCGAGAATGGCACCAGGCTGGCGGCGGCCGATTCGCCCAGGCTCAAGGCCTGTTCCGCTGGCGTCTTGTCCTTCTTCTTGAATTCCGGGGAATCGACATCGGGACCAAGGACAGTCGTTAGCCTGGTGATCGCTGCCTTGTAGTCGGCGCAGGTCTTGATGCCCTTCAGCGTGTAGGGATCGTTCATGATGCGCTCGATGTCAGGGTTGACCTTGTCCTGAATGATGTTGAGGTCCTTCAGCGGCTTGGCACCGATGTTCTCCATCGTGTCGCCGACCTTGTCGAGGTCGCTCTTCGGCGGCTGCGGGGTTGCCTGGGCCAATGCCGTCGCAGCGGTCAGCAGCGCGGTGGCCATCGCAATCTGTCGCAAGTGGAGATGCATTCAAAATTCCTGTCGTGAAGGGATGGCCGTTATCATCGCCAACTGTGGCGGCAATTCAATCGCATGCAACGTATCATGATGCGACAAGGTTCCCGCAATGGTGGCGGCGCGAGCCCCTTGCCCGGCGCGGCGGCGCGGCGTATAGAGCCGCCATCTCTACATGGGTAACCGCATGGAGGTCGGCCGGGAACGTCCCGCCCGCCGCCAGTGGTGCTTGTCTAAACGGATGGACTTTTTTGACCGACGCTGCCGCCCTTTCAAAGACGCTTGACGCCCTCATCGCTCCGGTGGTGGCGGAATTGGGCTTTGATCTGGTGCGCATTCAGCTGACCGGCAAGCCCGGCGACCTGACGTTGCAGGTGATGGCCGAAGACCGGGCGACCGGGCAGCTGACGCTGGGCCAATGCGCCGAGATCAGCCGCGCGCTCGATCTGCCGTTGGAAGAAGCCGATCCGATCGATGGCGAATATGCGCTGGAAGTGTCGTCGCCGGGAATCGACCGGCCGTTGACGCGCCGCGTCGATTGGGAACGCTGGACCGGCCATGAAGTGCGGGTGAAGCTCGATCCGCCGGTCGATGGCCGGGCGCGGGCGCATGGCGTGATTTCGGCGCTCGATGGTGATATGGTCACCCTTACCGTCAAGAGCGTTGGCGCCGTGGTGCTGCCGCTCGCCGCGATCAGCGCGGCCAAGCTGGTGCTGACCCCGGCGCTGATCAAGGCGACGCGGCCGCTCGATGCCAGCGATGCCGATGAACTGATCGAACTCCCCGAAACTGCGGGCGAGCACGATAATGATAACGACACGAACGAAGCGTAAGGACTGAACCATGGCTACCGCCGTCACTGCCAATCGCGCCGAACTGATCGCCATCGCCGATGCGGTGGCGCGCGAAAAGTCGATCGATCGCACCATCGTCATCGAAGCGATGGAAGACGCCATCCAGCGTGCCGCTCGTGCGCGCTATGGTGCCGAAAACGACATTCGCGCCAAGATCGATCCCAAGGGCGGCGAAACCCGGCTGTGGCGCGTCCTCGAAGTCGTCGAGGAGCCCGAGGATTTCTTCAAGCAGATCGACCTGAAGGGTGCGCTGAAGAAGGACAAGGATGCCAAGCTCGGCGATTTCATCGTCGATCCGCTGCCGCCGGTCGAATTCGGCCGCATCGCGGCCCAGGCCGCCAAGCAGGTTATCGTCCAGAAGGTCCGCGATGCCGAGCGTGACCGCCAGTTCGAAGAATTCAAGGATCGCCAGGGCGAAATCATCACCGGCGTCGTCAAGCGCGCCGAATTCGGTCATGTCGTCGTCGATCTCGGCAAGGCGGAAGGCGTCATTCGCCGCGACCAGCAGATCCCGCGCGAAGTGCTCAAGCCCGGCGATCGCGTCCGTTCGCTCATCGCCAGCGTCCGCCGCGAGCCGCGCGGCCCGCAGATTTTCCTGTCGCGTTCGGCCGGCGATTTCATGAAGAAGCTGTTCGCCCAGGAAGTGCCGGAAATCTATGACGGCATCATCGAGATCAAGGCCGTCGCCCGCGATCCGGGCAGCCGCGCCAAGATCGGCGTTATCAGCCGCGATTCCTCGATTGACCCGGTCGGTGCCTGCGTCGGCATGAAGGGCAGCCGCGTCCAGGCCGTCGTGCAGGAACTGCAGGGTGAAAAGATCGACATCATCCCCTGGTCGCCCGATGTCGCGACCTTTGTCGTCAACGCGCTGCAGCCCGCCGAAGTCGCCAAGGTGGTGATGGACGAGGAAGACAACCGCATCGATGTCGTGGTGCCCGACGACCAGTTGTCGCTCGCCATTGGTCGCCGCGGCCAGAATGTCCGTCTCGCCAGCCAGCTGACCGGCCGCCAGATCGACATCATGACCGAAGCCGATGAATCGGAGCGGCGCCAGAAGGAATTCACCGAAAAGTCGGCGATGTTCGAAAGCGAACTCGATGTCGATGAAACGCTGGCGCAGCTGCTCGTCGCCGAAGGCTTCAGCGAGCTTGAAGAAGTCGCCTATGTCGATCTTTCGGAACTCGCCTCGATCGAAGGCTTTGACGATGATCTCGCCGGCGAACTCCAGAACCGCGCCGTCGAAGCACTCGATCGTCGCGAAGCCGCTGCCCGTGAAGAGCGCGTCGCACTCGGCGTCGAGGACGATGTCGCCGCCATCGAGGGGCTGACCGAAGCCATGCTCGTCGTGCTCGGCAAGAAGGGCGTCAAGACGCTCGACGATCTGGGCGATCTCGCCACCGATGAACTGGTGTCGAAGAGCAACGGCATCCTGAAGGATTTCGGGATCTCCGAAGATGATGGCAACCGCATCATCATGGCCGCACGCGCGCACTGGTTTGCTGACGAATCCGCCGGGGAGGACGCACCCGCGGATGGAACACGATGAGCATCTGACGGCCGACATCATTGTCGAAAATGACGCGAGCGGCGCCGGCACAGCCGTGCCCGAGCGT
>JAAFIT010000028.1 GCA_013298745.1 Sphingomonadales bacterium | reverse complement strand
GCGCGCCGGCGCCGTCGCCACCGGCGATCCGGCGTTCGCGCTGCATTTCGGCGCTGAATCGCGCTTCAACGACATGTCCATCGTCGGGCTGATTGCTCACGCCGCCGCCACCATGGGCGAGGCGTTCGATCAGATGAACCGCTTTGCCCGGCTGGCGGTAGAGGTCGACGGCCATGACGCCGGCGATCGCTTCGCCATTGTCCATGCGGGCGGCGAAACCTTTATCGAGGACCGGCGCCGCAACCCGAACGATTTTCCCGAACTGAGTGAATCGACCTTTGCGCGTTTTGTCTGGAACACCCGGCGCGCCTTTCCGGAGGCGCCCTTTGCCCGCTACGCCTGCTTTACCCATGCCGAGCCGGCCCATGCGGCCGAACATGCGCGCATCCTTGGCGTGCCGGTGCATTTCGGCGCCGATCGCAACGCGCTGGCTATCGACCCGTTGTGGCTGTCGTTGCCGCTGCCTACCCCCAATCGCTACGTGTTCGGGGTCTTCATCGACCGCGCCGAAGCCTTGATGGCCGAGATGCAGGCCAACCGGAGCTGGCGGGGCAGAGTGGAAACCGCGCTACTGGCGCGGCTGCACAGCGGCAATCTGGCGATGGATGACATCGCCGCCAGCCTCGGGCTGAGCAAGACCAGCCTTTATCGCCGGCTGGCCGAAGAAGGCTGCGGCTTTGACGCGGTGCTCGATGCGCTGCGCCACCGCATGGCGCTGCATTATCTCGGCGGGCGAAAGGTTTCGGTCAACGAAACCGCCTATCTTGTCGGCTTTTCGGACCCGGCGGCGTTCTCACGCGCTTTCAAGCGCTGGACGGGTCTGGCCCCGGCAAGCTGGCAAGGCCGTTGAGGCGACTTGCACCGCGCGTGGCATGATGGTCTTTGGGTGCCATGATCCGCCCCGCCACCCCCGCTGATATTCCCGCCATCCGCGCGCTCATCGTCGCGCTCGCCGTTTACGAGCGTGAACCGGATGCGGTGAAGGCGAGCGAAGCCGACCTGCACGAAGCTTTGTTCGGGGCGAAGCCGCTGGCCGAGGCGGTGCTGGCCGAAGTTGATGGCAAGCCGGTCGGCATCGCGCTGTTCTTCACCAACTTCTCGACCTGGGCGGGGAAAGGCGGGCTGTATCTGGAGGACCTGTTTGTGGTGCCCGAAGCACGGGGGCTTGGGCTCGGCAAGGCGCTGCTGGTGCATCTGGCCGGGATAGCGGTGGCGCGGGGTTATGCGCGCTTCGAATGGTCGGTGCTCGATTGGAACGAACCGGCGATCGGCTTTTACAAGGGGCTGGGCGCTGTCATGCAGGATGAATGGACCAAGATGCGCGTGGATGGGGAGGCGCTGACCGCGTTGGCGCAGGGCTAGGGGCGAAAGGCAGCAAGGGCATGGGCAAAGCCCATGCCGACGTCAGACCGGTCCGGCGAAGCTGATGCTTCGCCGTCCGGCTGGCCGGGCTCCCGCCTGTCGGCGCGCAGCATGCGCGCTCGCGGCGCTACGCCCGCGGCGCCCCGGGATGTTCGCGCAGCGCCTTCACTTCGATGCCCTTGGCCGCCATGTCATAGCGTTCGATCGATTCAACGATCAGCCGTTCGGCGGTGGCGCGGTCCTGCCAGCCCTGGAACTTCACCCATTTGCCAGGCTCCAGATCCTTGTAATGCGAGAAGAAATGCTCGATCTGCTGCAGCAGGATCGCCGGCAAGTCGGTGTATTCGTTGACGTTGTTGTAATAGGGGTGAACCTTGTTGACGCTGACGCACAACAGCTTGGCATCGCCGCCGGCATCATCCTCCATCATCATCACGCCCACCGGGCGGACGCGGCTGATGCAGCCCGGCACGAACGGCGTGCGGGCGACGACGAGGGCGTCGATGGGGTCACCATCATCGGCGAGCGTGTGCGGGATGAAGCCGTAATTGGTCGGATAACGCATCGCGGTGTGGAGGATGCGATCAACGAACAGCGCACCCGACGCCTTGTCGAGTTCATACTTCACCGGCTCACCGCCCAAGGGGCATTCGATGACGACATTGACATCATGGGGTGGGTTCACGCCGATGGGAATCTGGTCAATGCGCATCTGTCTCTCCTCTTGTGCGCTGCGGCGTAACTGCTGCATCGCGATTCGTCTACTTTACGGCAGGTTAATCTTGGCTTCAGGCAAAGAATTGGTCGCCCTGCCGCCGGCCTTTGGCGATGAGCCTGTTTGAATATGCCGGCCGCGGCATCCCGATCGGGACCGCATATGCGGTGTGGTTCAGGCGGATGCGATTTCCTCTGCCCGCTGCTCCGACAGGTCGAGCATGTCTTCGAAGAACAGGCTCTGAAAGGCGCACCGCGTATGGACCCCGGCCTTGCCATAGATCTGCGCGAGCTGCACCCGGACCGTGCCCTGCGTCGCGTGGCGCAGATCGGCGATCTCGTTGGTTTCAAAGCCCTTCAGGGTGAACAACGCGACATCGCGTTCGGCGCTAGACAGCTTCCATTCGTCGAAGTGCAGTTCGACAAGCTCTGCCATCGAGCCCCCGGCGACAGCGCGCGCCGTATCAGCCGCCCGCACCTCGCGGAGCAGCGCATTGACGACACGAAGCCACAGCAACTGGCCGGCGACCAAAATGACACCGCCGAGAACGGCTGTGCGATTGCCGAAAGTCGATTGCATGCCATCGAGTTCGAGCACGTCGTGGCCGATGATGAACAGCGAGAATAGGAATTGGACGAACAACAGGCACCAGACGATCATCAGGCCGCGCCGGTTTCGCGGGGTCTTGGCCTGGCGCCAGAACAGCAGGCGCGACAGGAACGGCACTGGCGGAACATGCGGTTCACGCTTGCGCAACGCCTCGTGAAACCGCCGCGCGGATTCGGTTGCTGCAGGACGCCGGGGCGTAGGCCGGGTGCCGCCTCGCTGGACCTCAAGGTCCGAAGGCGATGGCGTCGACGATTGCTCCATCTAGGAAGCCTTCCTGATGTACCGCCTTCACGCTGGCGATGTCGCAAGTTTAGGACGATCGGGATATCGAGCGCAAATCGACGGTCGTTGCAGAAAGTCGGGCCTTCTTGACCTTTGGCAGTGCAATCAAGAGCTTAGATTCGGCGAGGCGGCGAACGTTGCCCAAATTTCATTTCGGAGCCGCGATGAACCGACACGGGAAACGGGTCGGCGGGGGTGACTGCCGCCGAGTCTGGCGCACAGCAAACGGGCCTCGGGGGCCGCTGGAAGCGCATTTGCGCACGCGCCAGAAAGGTCGCCGTCACCAGGCACGGCAGCCGACCGAGCAAATCGGCCGCAACAGCGGCCGGCACCAGATAGCCCTTGCCGCAGCGGCATTCGAGGCCGTCTGGTAGCCCCTGATCGGCAAGCCAGCTTCGCAAATAGTGGACATAGGTGCGCACGCTGCACGGCGAAACGCCCATCACCATCGCCAGTTGATCGGTTGACCGGACGACTCCGGGTTCCGCCAACAGCAACGCCAGCATCCGCAAGGTCTTGGCGCGCCTGAAGCCCAGCGAATGCGGCAGCGTCTCGGCTGCGTGCAGCGGCGCCGGCAGCGTGAACGGCAGGCGTTCACGCGGCTCTGGCTGCTGTTCGGAGCGGGTCACCAGATGAACGAAGCGATGGCGAGGACGGGAACCCAGGCCGCCACGGTGAGCAGCGCCAGGATGCCGGCACGAGCCGGAAGCGACAGGCGTTCTTCCTCCTGCACCACCGATTGCGCGTTGCGGCGCATGGCTTCGTCAAAGGCCGGATCGACCAGCCACAGCGGCAGCTTGCGACCCGGTGCCTGGGCGGCGCCCGGCTGGCCCGGCAGATAACCGGTTTCCGGATTGGCGAGAGCGCGTTCGAATGCCTTATGATCGTGAAAACTCATTGTAGTCCTCCCTGTGCCTGCAGGCATCGTTCCTGCTGATGCCCTTCCGGGCAGCGACCGATGCACCCCAATGTGCTGACCGCTGCGGCAGAAACGATGCCCGCTTGATGAGGATGATTTTGCCGCTTCGGCGCCGTTTGAATATTGGTGATGTGCTTATGAATGCCCCGATTATGCAGATGCATATGGGGATAGTGCATGTGTGTATGGCGTTTGCGTGCGCCATTTCTGTGGAAATAACAAAGGCTTATGACACACGGCTGGAGTTAACGGCGTCGCTGCCTACGCGATGCCGTTCAGGGCTGTTGGCGCTCGAAGCGGACGTTCAGGGTTTGGGCGCGAGCAGCTTGTCCATCGCGGTTTCGCCCGCGCCAGTCTTTTCGAAGCGCGGGTAGCGCAGGCCGCCGGTCCATTTGAGATCGACACTGCGCAAGCGATCGGCTGTTCTGACCAGCAGGCGGATCGGCTCCTTGCCGCCTTTCGCCGCGGTGATTTCGGCCTTGAGCACATCGTCGCTATAGGGATTCTCGTTGACCGCCACGAGCGTGTCGCCCACCGTCAGTCCCGCATCAAAGGCGGCGCTGTTCCAGATCACCGCTTCAACACTGCCATTGGCACCGACGACGAGCCCGCCAGAATAGCTGAGATTGTTGACCTTGCCGGTGCGCATCTGATCGGCAAAGGCCGGGGTCGGCGTATCGGTATAGATCAGATTGTAGCCCGAGGCGGTGAAGCCGTTGAGCGGCGCGCCAGCGGCTTTTTCGGTCAGGCGCTGGGTGAGCAGGCCGGCCCAATCATATGGCGCGATGGCGTTCAATGTCTTGACGATTTCGGCGAAATCATAGGGCTTCACGCCCCAATCGCCCTCGCCGGTGCCGAAGAAGGCCCGGGCGAAATCGTCCATCCCCTTGGCGCCCTTGGTTTCGCGACGCAGGATCGAATCGACCTCCATCCAGATCAGCAGGCCTTCGTTGTAATAATCCTCGCTGCGCTGCTGGCTGACCCAGGCCTTGGGCGCGCGCGATGTGATCACCGGATCGTTGGTGGTATCGTCGAGCGAGCGCCAGGCGCGTGCGGGGCGGTTGTCGAGCGACGCGGCGATGGCGGCGTAGCTGTCGAGCGTTTCCTGTTTGGTGAACAGCCCCGCGCGAGCGCCGAGGACATAGCCCCAGAACTGTGTCTGGCCTTCGTAAACCCACAGCATCGAGTTGCGCAGCGGCGTCGAGAAGTCCGGCACGATGCTGTCGGCGCCGCGGCGGTGCTTGCCGTTCCAGCTATGGGTGAATTCGTGCGGCAACAGGTTGCGGCGACCGGGGCCCTTGTCCCATTCGGTGAAATAGCCAGTATTGACGCCATTTTCGCTGCTGCGGTGGTGCTCGAGCCCGATGCTGCCGAGATTGTCGGTCAGCGACAGCAGAAATTCGTAATGATCGAACTGGCGGGTGCCGAACAGCTTGATCGCCTGGGTGACGAGCGCCTTGTGCTTGTCGATCTGGTCGGGCTTGGCAGCGAGGAAGCGCTGGGCATCAGCGGCGACGGCCAGCGTCACCTTGTTCCCGAGATCGAAGCGCTGGAACCAGCGCCCGGCGAGGAACGGGCTGTCGACCAGCGTTTCATAATCGACCGTTTCATAGGTGACGGTGTTGGCCGCGGTGGTGACCGGGCGCAGTGCGCCGCCGGCCTGCCAGCCCGCGGGCCAGGTGACGGTGGTGGAAATCGGGATCTGGCGGGTGAACCAGCCGGCAGGATAAACCGAGACCTGATTGGGCTGCAGGCTGATCATGTCGGCAGTGACCGTCGTGCGGCCCTGGTTGCCGGCGGTGGGCGTGAGGAAATCGAAGCGGACATCGAGCGCCTTGGCGCCCGCCGGCACGTCGATGTGAAAGGCAAAGACGTCGATCTGATCGCGCTGCCACAGCAATTCCTTGCCATTGGCGGTGATGACCAGCCCGGCCAGCTTCGAAATCTCGCCGCGCGGGCCGTGGTTGCCGGGCAGCCATTTCGGGAACAGCAGGGTCATCGGCCCGGCCTTGGGTACCGGGATCGTCTCGCTGACATGGAAGATGCCCCGCACCGTGTCGGTCGCGTCCACCTTCAGCGTCAGCGTGCCGGGGAAGGGGGCATCGACCGCCGCGGGAATGGTGTTGGTGAACGGCAGCGGCGTCGGTTTCGAGCGTTCGACCGCGCCAACCGAGGTAGCGAGCAGTGCCGAAAGACCGACGAGAAGCAGTGATTTGCGCATGAGAACCCCTTTGCGACCCTGATAATCGCTGCCCTGCGATGATGACAAGCGCGCGCTTGTCGCCTAATCGCCCGGAGCATGAGCAAGATCCAGAAACCGCGCGGCACGCAGGACATGATCGGCGAGCAGGCCGCTCGCTTCGACCATGTCATCGACACCTTCAACCGGGTGCGAAAGCTCTATGGCTTTGGCCGCATCGAGGTGCCGGTGTTCGAATCCACTGCGGTGTTCGCGCGCTCGCTCGGCGAAACCACCGATGTCGTGTCGAAGGAAATGTATTCGTTCGAGGATCGCGGCGGGGATTCATTGACGCTGCGGCCGGAATTCACTGCCGGGATTGCCCGTGCCTATATCGAGAACGGCTGGCAGCAATATGCGCCGCTGAAGGTTGCCGCCTGGGGGCCGCTGTTCCGCTATGAACGCCCGCAAAAGGGTCGGTTCCGCCAGTTCCACCAGCTCGACGCCGAAGTAATCGGCGCGGCGGAACCGGCGGCGGATGTGGAAGTGATCGCGCTGGCGCAGCAGGTGCTGAACGAGCTTGGTGTCTCGGGCGATGTCGTGCTGCAATTGAACACGCTGGGCGATGCCGAAACGCGGTCGGCGTGGCGCGACGGGTTGGTCAAGCATTTCTCGGCGCACCGCGATGTGCTCAGCCCCGAAAGCCTTGAACGGCTGGCGAAGAATCCACTGCGGATTCTCGATTCCAAGGCGGAGGCCGACAAGGCGCTGGTGGCCGACGCGCCGCGCATCGACGCCTATATGACCAGCGAAGCCGGGGCGTTCTTCGAGGCGGTGCAAAAGGGCCTGCAGGCGTCGGGCGTCGCTTTCGTCCGGGCGGATTCGCTGGTGCGCGGCTTTGACTATTATCGCCACACGGCGTTCGAATTCGTGACGACAGCGCTCGGCGCGCAAGGCACGGTGATCGGCGGCGGGCGCTATGACGGGCTGATCGGCAGCATGGGCGGGCCGGAAACGCCGGCGGTCGGTTGGGCCGGCGGGATCGAGCGGCTGGCGATGCTGGTGGGGGATACTTTTAGGGAACCCCGTATTGCGATAATCCCGGACAATCCTTCGCTCGAGGGCGAAGCGGTAAATCTGGCTTATCGCCTTCGGCGAGATGGCTTCGTCACAACCATTGCCTATCGAGGAAATGCGAAACGTCACGCCGAGCTGGCTAGGCGAGAGGGAGCAGACGGCGCCATCTATGTGAGGGCCGCCAATGAAGATGGGCTGCCAAGCTACCACTTGACTCGGCTTCGGCCGGACCCTGATCACAATTTCTTGGACAAAGTGTTGAGGGCGATTGGACCGGGTGTCGGCGGTGTTTCCGGCGAAGGTTCAGCATCGTGAAGCTGTTGACGCGATATCCCTCTCCCCTTGCGGGAGAGGGCGACTCGCCGCAGGCGAGCGGGGTGAGGGGTGATCCTGCGCCGACATCCCCCTCACCCCGGGCCGCGCTTCGCGCGTCTCTCGCCCTCTCCCGCGAGGGGAGAGGGTTTTGATCATCTCCCCCGAACGCATCGCGCAGATCGAGCGGCGGCATGCCGATCTTGCTGCGCAAATGGGCAATCCGGCGTTGGCGGCGGACAAGTTCGTGCAATTGTCCAAGGACTATGCCGAGCTGACGCCGGTCGTCGAGGCGGCGGCGCGGGTGAAGGCGTTGCGCGACGAGGCCGAGAGCCTGCGCGCCATTCCGGCCGATGACGAGATGCATGGCCTGGCGCAGGACGAACTCGGCGAGATAGAGGCGCAGATCCCTGCCGCCGAGCGCGCGCTGGCGCTGCGGCTGCTGCCCACCGACAAGGCCGATGCCAAGCCGGCGATGCTCGAAATTCGCGCCGGTACCGGCGGCGACGAGGCGGCGCTGTTCGCCGGCGATCTCTACCGGATGTACGAACGCTATGCCGCAACGCGCGGCTGGCGGGTCGAACTGGTCTCGGCGAGCCCTGGCGAAATGGGCGGCTTCAAGGAAATCATCGCCAGCGTGACCGGCGACAGCGTGTTCGCGCGGCTGAAGTTCGAAAGCGGGGTCCACCGCGTCCAGCGCGTCCCGGCCACCGAAACCCAGGGGCGCATCCACACCAGCGCCGCCACCGTCGCGGTGCTGCCCGAGGCCGAGGAAGTCGATATCCAGATCGACGACAAGGATTTGCGCATCGATATCTTCCGCTCGTCCGGCCCCGGCGGGCAGTCGGTCAACACCACCGATAGCGCGGTGCGCATCGTCCATATCCCGACCGGGCTGATGGTTCAGCAGCAGGACGAAAAATCGCAGCACAAGAACAAGGCCAAGGCGATGAAGGTGCTGCGCTCGCGCCTTTACGACCTTGAACGCTCCAAGGTCGATCAGGCGCGCTCGGCAGACCGCAAGGCGATGGTAGGCTCGGGCGATCGCTCCGAGCGCATCCGCACCTATAATTTCCCGCAAGGCCGCGTCACCGATCACCGCATCAACCTGACGCTGCACCGCCTCCCCGAAATCCTTGAAGGCGCCATGGACGAACTGGTGTCGGCGCTGATCGCCGAGGACGAGGCGGCGCGGCTGGCAGAGCTCGGTTGAAAGCGTCGGAAGCCTTGCTGGCGGCGACGCGGCGGATCGATCGCTTCGATGCCGAATTGCTGCTCGCGCATATGGTCGGCGAGGACCGTCTGGCGATGCTGGCCGGCGCCGATCGCGAGGTGGATTTCGCCGGCTTCGAGCCGCTGATCGCGCGGCGCGAAGCCGGCGAACCTTTGGCCTATATCACCGGCCATCGCGAGTTCTGGTCGCTCGATCTGCTGGTCTCGCCCGCCGTGCTGATCCCGCGGCCCGACAGCGAAACGCTCATTGATGCGGCACTGGCAGCGCGGCGCGACCGGCGGCCGACGACGATCCTCGATCTCGGCACCGGCAGCGGCGCGCTGCTGCTCGCAGCGCTCAGCGAATGGCCCAATGCGCGCGGGTTGGGGGTGGATGCGTCAGCGGCGGCGCTGGCGGTGGCGCGCACCAACGCCGAACGGCTGGGCTTTGCCCGGCGAGCCGCGTTTCTTGAAAGCGATTGGGGCGCGGCGGTGCGCGGCCGCTTCGATCTGATTTTCTGCAATCCGCCCTATGTCGAAAGCGCTGCCGATCTGTCTCCCGAAGTGATGCGCGAACCGGCATCGGCGCTGTTCGCCGGGCCGGACGGGCTCGATGA
The DNA here is from genome assembly GCA_013298745.1 of Sphingomonadales bacterium. Lineage (GTDB taxonomy): Bacteria > Pseudomonadota > Alphaproteobacteria > Sphingomonadales > Sphingomonadaceae > Sandarakinorhabdus. Next base: position 2,890 of record JAAFIT010000028.1, on the reverse strand, counting down.
TTATCGCCGTATCATCCCGCAACTCCCCGGCCTGCTGACGCCGGGTGGGGTCGCCTGTATCGAGATCGGCCACACTCAGGCAGCGGCCGTGCTGGCACTGGCCGGTGCAGCGGGGATGACCGGCATCGTCCGCCACGATCTCGCCGGGCGCGATCGCTGTCTGGTGTTGCAAATGGCGTAGTGCCGCCGATAATTGGGGGTTGGGGCCAACGGCCCCAACCGCCGGAGGCTCCTAAAGCCGCGTCATCGCCATCGCCGCCTTGGAACCATAGCGATCGCCCGCTGTCGTTCCCGGCGGCAGCGCGGCGTCGAGCAGCGCGATTTCGTCGGCGGTGAGCACCACGTCTACCGCGCCAGCGTTATCGTTGAGCGTGACCCGGCGCTTCGATCCCGGGATCGGTACGACATGCGGGCCCTTGGCGAGCAGCCAGGCGAGCGCGACCTGCGCGGCGCTGGCAGCGTGCGTGATGGCGACGCGTTCGACAGCGGCGACGGCGGCCATGTTGGCGTCGTAATTGGCGCCTTGGTAGCGCGGATCATGGGCGCGGTAATCGCTCTTGGGCAGCTCCTCGGCGCGCGGCTGGGTGCCGGTGAGGAAACCGCGGCCCAGCGGCGAGAAGGGCACGAAGCCGATGCCGAGTTCGGCGCATACGCCCACGATTTCCTCCTCGACGCCGCGTTCCCACAGCGACCATTCGCTTTGCAGCGCAGCGATCGGATGGGTGGCGTGTGCGCGCCGGATCGTGGCGGCGCCGGCTTCGGACAGCCCGAGGAAGCGCACCTTGCCCTGCTGCACGAGTTCCGCCATCGCGCCGACCGTTTCCTCGATAGGGACGGCCGGGTCGACGCGGTGCTGGTAGAACAGATCGATATGGTCGGTGCCGAGCCGCTTCAGGCTGGCTTCGCAGACGGCGCGGATGTTTTCGGGGCGGGAATCGACGCCGGCGACCTTGCCATCGACGATTCTGAAGCCGAATTTCGTGGCGATGACGGCCTTGTCGCGGCGGCCCTTGAGTGCCGCGCCGAGCAATTCCTCGTTGCGATAGGGGCCATAGACTTCGGCAGTGTCGAAGAAATTGATGCCGATTTCGAGCGCGCGGTCGAAGGTGGCATTGGCTTCATCAAGATCGACGGCGCCATACATGGCGGCAGCCCCTGCCGTGCCCGCCATGTCCATGCAACCGAGGCCGAGTGCCGAGACAGTGAGACCCGAAGATCCCAATTGGCGTGTCTGCATCTGTCGCTCCTTTCCACCAGCTTAGGCCGCAGGCTTCGACAAGCCAATCGCGGGGCGATAAGAAGCGTCGATAGTCACGTTTCAGGAACACCGCCGCATGACGCGCAAATATTTCGGTACCGATGGCATTCGCGGGCTGACCAACACCGCACCGATGACCGCAGCGATCGCGATGAAGGTGGGGCAGGCGGCCGGCAAGCACTTCCTGCGCGGGTCCCACAAGCACCGCGTCGTTATTGGCAAGGACACGCGGCTGTCGGGTTACATGATCGAATCGGCGTTGACCGCAGGGTTCACTTCGGTCGGCATGGATGTGATCCAATTGGGGCCGATGCCGACTCCTGCTGTGGCGATGCTGGCGCGGTCGATGCGCGCCGACCTGGGGGTGATGGTCTCCGCCAGCCACAACCCCTATCACGACAATGGCATCAAGCTGTTCGGCCCCGATGGTTACAAGCTTTCGGACGATGACGAGGCCGAAATCGAGGCGATGATCGATGCCGATGTGGTGCTGGCTGAGCCGCGCGCCATCGGCCGCGCCAAGCGCATCGACGATGCGCAGGGGCGCTATATCCATTTCGCCAAATCGAGCTTTCCCGAGGACTTACGCCTCGATGGTCTGAAGATCGTCGTCGATTGCGCCAATGGCGCCGCCTACAAGGTGGCACCCGAAGCGCTATGGGAATTGGGCGCCGAAGTCATCGCCATCGGCGTCACGCCCAATGGCTTCAACATCAACGATGCCATCGGATCGACGCACCCCAAGGCGCTACAGTTGAAGGTGCTCGAAACCGGCGCCGATATCGGCATCGCGCTTGATGGCGATGCCGACCGGCTGATCATCGTCGATGAAAAGGGCCAGGTCGTCGATGGCGATCAGATCATGGCGCTGATCACCTTGCGCGCCGCCGAAACCGGAACCCTGCGCGGTGGCGGGCTGGTGGCGACGGTGATGTCGAACCTGGGGCTCGAACGCTTGCTCGCAGGGCGGGGGCTGACGCTGCACCGCGCCGGGGTTGGCGATCGCTATGTGCTGGAGGCGATGCGCGCCGGCGGCTTCAACATCGGCGGCGAACAATCAGGGCACCTCATCCTTGCCGATCATTCGACCACCGGCGACGGCCTGGTGGCGGCGCTGCAAGTGCTCGCCGCGGTCGTGGCGGCCGGAAAACCGGCGAGCGAAGTGCTGCACCAGTTCGATGCCGTGCCGCAGCTGCTGAAAAGCGTGCGTTTCACCGGCAAGCCGCTGGAGAGCGACAAGGTCAAGGCGGTGATCGCTGATGCCGAGGCAAAGCTCAATGGCAGTGGCCGCTTGCTGATCCGCAAATCGGGCACCGAGCCGGTGATCCGGGTGATGGCCGAAGGTGACGACAAGGCGCTGGTGAAGGCGGTGGTCGAGGAGATTTGCGCCGCGGTGGTGGCGGCGTGATCGGTACTGCGATCGCGGACTTCTCGGTGTCGCCGTTCGCAGACCGCAGCGAGGATGCGCCGTGGCGCGTCACGGCGGATATCGTCGCCCTGGTTGCGGCGTTGATCCCCACGCTCGGCGATGATTTCCGAATTGACGCCGGCGTTGCCGTCCACCGCGGTGCGGTTGTCGAGCCGGGAGCTGTTGTCAAAGCGCCGGCGATTATTGGCGAGGGCTGCTTCGTT
>JAAFIT010000279.1 GCA_013298745.1 Sphingomonadales bacterium | reverse complement strand
TATCGATCGCGGCAATTTCGCGCTGCCCGAAGCGCGCGTCGGCGTCTGGGCGGGGTTTGTCTTCGTCAACTTCGACGCCGATGCCGAGCCGCTTGAATCCTATCTCGAGAATCTTCCCGAACACTTTGCCGATTTCCGCCTCGAGGACCGCTGGAAGGCAGCGCATGTCGCCAAGATCATGCCCTGCAACTGGAAACTGGCCATGGAGGCGTTCTGCGAAGCCTATCATGTCAGCACCGCCCATCCGCAGGTCATGGGCTATTATGGTGACGAGAACACGCAATATGATGTGTGGCCGGGTGTCCGCCATGTCAGCCGGATGATCAGCGTCCAGGGCGTTCCCAGCCCGGCGCGCGCCAGCACACCGCCCGAAACAACCATCGAGCAGATGCGGCGCGATATTCCGTTTTTTGCCGGCAAGCCGATCGAGATTGCGCCCGGCTCCACTGCCCGCGCCGCGCTTGCCGATCGTGCGCGCGAGAAGATCGGCCGGTCGTCGGGCCGCGACATGAGCGACCTGTCGGACAGCGAGTCGCTCGATCTCATCGAGTATATGTTGTTTCCCAATATGGTGCCGTGGGGCGGCCAGTCGCTGCCGATCTGCTATCGCTTTCGCCCGCATGGCGACAATCCGGAACAGTCGATCATGGAAATCATGTTCCTGTTCGCCAAGGCACCCGATGGCAGCCACCCGCCGCCACCCCCGATCACCTGGCTGGGGATCGACGAACCCTGGGCGAATGCCAAGGAACTCGGCTCGGCAGCGATGGTCGCCGATCAGGACACCGACAATCTGATGCGCATCCAGCGCGGCTTGCGCGCCTCGAAGAAGCCCGGCGTAACGCTGGCAGCGTATCAGGAGAGCCGGTTGCGGCATTTCCATGAGACGCTGGACGCCTATATGGCGGGGCCGGTCACTCCGGCTTGAGTGGACGCCCGAGCAGCGCGCTGATCGTTGCTGCCACGGGAGCGCCGCCGAGCAACGCCGCGACGGCTTCGGCAATCGGCATTTCAACGCCAATGGCGCGCGCCGCTGCGACAAGCACCGGCGCGGTCGTCGCGCCTTCGGCGACGGTGCGCGTGTTGAGCAGATCGGCAGCGCGTTCGCCGCGGCCGATGCCGAGCCCAAGCGTGAAGTTGCGGCTGTTTGCCGACGAGCAAGTGAGCACGAGATCGCCCAGTCCCGACAGGCCGGCGAGCGTTTCGGCGCGGGCGCCGCGGGCAAGGCCAAAGCGCGTCATTTCGGCAAAGCCGCGGGCGATCAGTGCGGCGCGGGCGTTGAGGCCAAGCCCGGCGCCTTCCACCACCCCGCAGGCGATGGCGAGAACGTTCTTGACTGCTCCGCCGATCTCCGCGCCGGTGACATCGTCAGAAATATAGGGCCGGAAGGTCGGCCGCGCGAGCCGTTGCACCAGGGCGGCACCCAGCGTCGCGTCGGCGCATGCCAGCGTGACGGCGGTCGGCAGGCCGCGCGCGACTTCGCCGGCAAAGGTCGGCCCGGACAGCACCGCCACCGGCGCGTCCGTAACATCGGCTGCAACTTCAGCCATCAACTTGAGGCTGCCGGCCTCGATGCCCTTGGCGCACAGCACCAGTGCCGGGCGATGCGCCAACGGGCAATCGGCGAGCACGGCGCGCAGATGCTGCGCCGGTGCGACGACAAGCCATACATCGGCAGCGGCGAGATCTGCGGTGTTTCCGGTAGCGCGGATACGCGGGTTGAGCGCGGTGCCGGGCAAAAAATCCTTGTTCTCGTGGCCGGCGTTTATGGATTCGACGACCTGCGCTTCACGCGCCCAGAGGATCACGTCCTCGCTCGACGCCATCACCTGCGCCAAAGCCGTGCCCCAGGCGCCACCGCCGATGACGCCGATCATGCGCGCACTCCCGCCCCGCGCACCGCTTCGGCGCCTGGATCGAGCGGCCAGCGCGGCCGTGCCGGCGCATCGAGCGTATCGATGAGCCCAAGCGCCAGCCGTTCACACCCGGCCCAGGCGATCATCGCGGCATTGTCCGTGCACAGCCACAGCGGCGGCGCGACGAACGCGAGGCCCTGCGCGGCCGCCAGCGCCGCCAGCGCGCCGCGAATATGCTGATTGGAGGCAACCCCGCCAGCGACGACAAGTGCGGTCGCTTGCGGAAAGGCGTGAATCGCTTTGGCGGTGCGATCGACAAGGCAATCAGTCGCCGCAGTCTGGAACCCGGCGGCGAGATCGTCGCGATCGGATGGGGTCTTGTCGGGCAGCGCCGCCCATTGCCGCAGCACCGCCGACTTGAGCCCGGCAAAGGAGAAATGCGGTTCATCGCTGCCGAGCAAGGGCCGCGGCAGGGCAAAACGCTTCGGGTTTCCCGTCCGCGCCGCGCGCTCCACCGCTGGGCCGCCGGGGAAGCCCAACCCCAGGATCTTCGCTGTCTTGTCGAACGCTTCGCCGATCGCATCGTCGATCGTCGTCGCCAGCCGGCGATAGCGGCCGACACCTTCCACCCCGAGCAACTGGCAATGGCCGCCCGACACCAGCAGCAGCAGATAGGGAAATGCCAGCGACGCATCGGCGAGGCGCGGGCTGAGCGCATGGCCTTCGAGATGGTTGATGGCGAGCAGCGGCTTGTTCGAAGCCCAGGCCAGCGCCTTGCCGGTGACCAGCCCGACCATCACCCCGCCGATCAACCCCGGCCCCGCCGTCGCGGCTATCGCATCGACATCGCCGAGCGCCACGCCCGCTTCGGCAAGAACCTCCTCGACCATCGGCGTCAGCCGCTCGGCATGCGCGCGCGCCGCCAGTTCAGGCACGACGCCGCCGAACGGCCGGTGCGATTCGTCCTGGCTGGCGATGCGCTGCGCCACGATGGTCCGGTCGCCGCGCACCAGCGCGACGGCGGTTTCATCGCAGGAGGATTCGATGCCGAGAACGAGGGGCACTTGCATCCCGCCTCCTTAGCCGGAGCTCAACGAGGGGTCGACTCCGCACCGGTGGTGGTGCCGGTGGCGATCGCCGAGGTCACCGGGTTGAGATATTCCTTCATATGGACAATGCGATCGCCCTTGATATCGAAACGCAGCACATAGCGGTTGCGATAGGGCACGCCATTGATCGCCATGTCGCCGAGCGCCTCGACGAAGACCCGCTTGCCATCGGCGGAGACGGTCATCTCGCGCTCGGTCCAGCCGATGGGGTCGAGGCGGGCAAAGGCGACATCGAGATAGTTTTTCAATACTGCGTCGCGGCCCCGATAGACGCGCCACGATCCGGCCTCGGTCTTGCCCGAACGATCAAAGGGATATTCGAAGACGGCATCCTCGGCGATCATCGCCGCCAGCGCCGGCCTGTCCTTGCGCGCCTGTGCCGTCAGCCAGTCGTTGATCAAGGCTTCGGCCGGTCGCGCCATGGCGGGTGAGGTGATCATCAGCGTCACCCCGAAAGCGACCAGTCGCTTCATTTGCCCGGCCCCCACGGTGTACGCCAGACGATGATGACCGACATGCCGCCGTAGATGACCATGCCGACGGCAATCAGCGCGAATACCGCCGCGACCGGCGCGCCGTTCGCCATCAACAGCGCACCGCCAGCGGCGACGACACCCAGGCGCAATGCCCCGGCGAGCAGCATCGGCGCCACCTTGCCGGCGGCAAGCGACGAGAAGAACAGGCTCATCCCGGCGCCGAAGAAGCCATAGACCGGCCCGACCCAGTGAAAATATTGCGCGGCAGCAGCAGTGGTAGCGGCATCATCGGTGAACATCGCCACCCAGAGTTCGGGGAATAGCGCCATCATGACGCCGATCGCGACCATCACCGCCGCAGCCATGCGCGCGGCGATCCAGGCGGAGTCACGCGCCCGCGCCACCATGCCGGCGCCGATTGCGGTGCCGACCAGGGGCACCGAGGCGACGCCGATGGCAAAGCTGAGCGGTGTCAGCAGGAATTCGAGCCGTGTGCCGATGCCGAAGCCGGCGAGCACCGTCGGCCCGAAGCTGGCGACCATGCGGTTGAGGATGATGATCGTCGCAATCGACATCACCGGGCCGATGGCGGCAGTGGCACCGGTGCGCAGGATTTCGCCGAAGATCGCCCCGGTGGGCCGCACCGTGCCGACGGCGAGCCGGATTGGTGAGCGGCGGCTGAACAGATACGCCAGCAATACCAGTGCCCCGGCGGTTGAGGCGGTGACTTGCCCCGCCGCCACCCCGGCCATGCCGAGCCGCGGTGCCGGCCCGAGCCCCAGCCCGAAGGTGCCGCCGATAGCGACCTGCAGCACCGCCGTCATCAACAGCACC